>DATBQE010000118.1:0-14754 GCA_036561005.1 Burkholderiaceae bacterium
TTCACCAGTTCGCGTCAAACCGGCACTGGGCTGGCGCTCGCCGTGATCGATATCGATCACTTCAAATCGGTCAACGACCAATACGGCCATGACGTGGGTGACAGCGCACTCAAGCATGTGGCGTCACGCCTTGAGGCTGCCTGCCGTGACCCGGAATTGGCGGCGCGCCAGGGCGGGGAAGAATTCGTGGTCCTGCTCGACCATGTCGACACCGATGGCGCCCATGCCGCCGGGGAACGCCTGCGCCAGGCAGTGGAGGCCGAATCGTTTGCCACGCGCGACGTGTCGCTAAAGATCACGGTTTCGATCGGCGTGGCGGTTTTGAATCAGGACGACGCCGATTTCGACAACCTGCTGCGCCGCGCCGATGCAGCACTGTATGTGGCCAAAGCCGGTGGCAGGAATCGGGTCGAAGTCGCGAATTGAGCAGCGCTCCTCCGTCGGAACTGTCATTCATTTCCCAAACAAGGCGACGAAGGACAGCCATGTCGGCGGTGCGGCCAGGAAGAGGTACATCGCGAGCAGTTGGGCGGCCACGATGCAGGGAATGCCGGCAAGATAGACGGGATGAATTCGACGCAGCACGATCACGTCGCGCAACACGCCCAGCAACAGCAAGGCATCGACATAGGCGTACCACCACGGAGCATGCACCAGGGTAGCGGGAAACCGGGCAAACGCCGCAACGGTCAGGCAGCAACTGGCCATGAGCATCAGCCGCTTGTGAAATTCCGGCCGCCGGCGCCAGTAGACGGCCAAACCGAATGCCACGCCAAAACTGCACATATCGTTGAAGGAAACGCCCAGGAATGCCGCGTCGGCCGGGTCCTGCGGGCCTCTCCATCTTCCCATCACGATGGCCGTGGCGATACCGAGCAATGGCATGATGGCGCCCAAGGCGACACCCGCGACACCCAAGCGGCGATGCCAGCGTACGTTTCCGGAACTGATCAACGTCGATTGAACGATGAACAGGATAACCCAGGCGGAGAAAACCGCGGCATGAACATACAGGATTACCGGTCGCGCGGCGGCCGGGTGCAATAAATTTGCGCCTGCAGTGCGGCTGAAACCATATGCGACGATGGCGCCGACCAACAAGGCCATGGCGGGGTAAAAGTAGCGGTCGAGGCCTTTGTGCGTTTTGTTCATTGGATATTGCCCATTGAGTGTTCACTAGTCGGACTTTTTTGCAGGTGTTGATCGAGGAATTCGATCAGATGCGGCGCCAGATATCCGGGGTAGTTGCGGCCCGGTCTGATCGGATCGGATGCCCAGTAGTGCGGCGCGCCCGCGATCGGCAAACCTTGTGCGACATAGCCGGCCTGCTTCAACGCCTGCAGGAACACTGACGATTGCGCCCGGCCGTCAACCCTGTCGTCGCGCGTGCCCCATGCCAGGAAAAATGCCGTCTGATTGTTACTTCGCACCACATGCGACAACGGCGACGCATCGAAATACAATTTACGGTCATCGGCCAGGCTGGATCCCAGGAAGGTCTCGACGATATTGTCGCCCGGGCGATGCCGGTGGTCGTCATTCCATTGCGCCGTCAAATCATAGGCGCCATAGATGCCGACGAACGCCTTAATGCCGACGCCATCGGTGCCCGGCTCCAGTGCGACCAATGCGGACAGTTGCGCGCCGGCGGAGTCTCCGATCAAGCCTAATCGATGCGGATCGATCTTGAGTGACTCCCCCTGCTCGCCGAGGAATCGCACTGCCGCACGTACGTCGTCAACGGCGGCGGGATACAAGTTTTTTCCCTCATGCACGAGCCGGTAATTGATTGCGAACAGGGCATAGCCATGGCGCGCCAGATAAGGCCCCCAATGACGATACAGGCCGGCATCGGCAAACTGCCAGTCACCGCCATGCACCGCAATCAGAGCCGGATAGGGCCCTGCGCCTTGCGGGGTGTACAAATCGCCGGTCAACGCGACGCCGCCCTGATTCGCATATGCCACTGCCTGGCGCACCTCGACGTCGGGTTCTGTTGCCGCATACGTTGCCTGTGCAAAGAAAAACCCGGGAATCAATGCAAGCTTGAACGCCCATCGATTCCATTTCATTTTTGCTCGCCGCCCTTCTAGAAATACCTTCAATTTCCCTCCACATCGCATATCGTTTCACGTCCAATTTATCTGTTCGAATGGCAATGCATGAACGCGCTGCCGTGCACGTTGCGGCTTCACCGTGCCGGATTATGAAACCTGCCAAGAACTTCGTGTGAAAGCCTGTGACGAATCTCCGCAACGCTGTGACCAGGCAATCTCACACGCGGCAAGGCGCTGCTATACTCGCCGCCATGAGCAACACGAACCCCGTTATTGCGCTGTCGCCGCCGGCCTTGCGAAAGCTTGGCCGCACTGCCGCCGCGACCCTATTGATCTGGATCGCGCTCTGTTCATTGGCAGCGCTGAATTCTCTCAATGACGATCTCCGACATGGCTTACAGGGCAGCTATTGGCTGATCTGGCAGGTCTGGGCCGCGCATTCAGCCATGCTGGTGGCTTTGGGCGTGGTTATTTATGCCGCGCTGTCGCGCTGGCCGCAATCCGTCTCTAATGCAAAGGGGGTCGGCATTGGTTACGCACTGGTGCTGCTCGCGGTACTCCCTTTGCAATTGGGTTTTCTTCTCAAGCTCGCTCTGCAGGAAGACGGCCCGGGATTTACCTGGGCCTCGATTGAGCAGAAAATCGAAGCCATCGACAGCTTTACTTCGGTACTGCGCCTGACCTCGGTCAGTGCTGTTTATTTTGCCGTTGTGGCGATCAAAATCTGGCAGCAAAGCCAGCAACGTGCCCGAGCATGGGCCAAGGCGAAAGCAGATAGTCTGGCCTTGCATCTGGCGCTTGAGCAGCAGCGCGGGCTGGCGCTGCGTGCGCAGTTGGAGCCGCATTTTGTGTTCAACGCACTCAACGCCATCAGTGCCTTGGTACGCGCGGACAACAAGGAACTGGCCCTGACCGGCCTGCGCGGCTTGAGCGATTTGTTGCGCTATGCGCTCGCGGCGGGCGAGACCGAATGGGTGAAGCTTTCGCAGGAACTTGAGTTTATCGAGGACTATCTGGCGCTCCAGCGTTTGCGTTACGGCGCGCGCCTGCAGATTGCAATCGAAGGAGCAAATCAGGACGTGCAGAATTGCGAATGCCCGCCACTATTGCTCCAGCCGTTAGTGGAGAACGCGTTGCGCCATGACCTCGATTGCCATGAACAATCGAGCGACATCCACCTGACGTTCAAACGCATCGGGCAAGAACTTGCCATATGCGTCAGCAATCCCCTCCATTCGGAGGCGGCCACCAATCCGGGTACGGGTCTGGGCCTGCGCAATACCGAGGAGCGCCTGACTTTGGCATATGGCGGCAAGGCGACCGTGCGCACGGGCGTGACGCGAGACAGGTTCCAGGTCCACATCCGCATACCGTTGCAGGAACCGGACTGACGAGACGATGGGAAACGATATCACCATCCGTGCGCTGATCGTCGACGACGAGGAACCCGGCAGGGACAATCTGCGCTATGCACTCGGCGCGCACAGTAATTGGCATATTGCCGCCGAGTGCGCCAATGCAGCGCAGGCGCGCGAGAAGCTGGCGGCGATGCAAATCGACGTGGTCTTCCTCGATATTCGCATGCCCAGGGAATCGGGGCTGGAACTGGCGCGCAGCATGGTTGAGCAGGACGAGCCGCCGTTGATCGTTTTTGTGACGGCCTACGATGCCTTTGCCATCGAAGCCTTTGAAATCCATGCCCTCGATTATTTGCTCAAGCCGTTCGACGATGAGCGCTTGACGCAAACACTCGAACGCGCGGCTGCGATGCTGGCACTGCACCAGCGCCGTCCCTACGGCAGGGCGCTCAAGAGCTATCTTGACGAAAATGAGCGCACTCTTTCAACAACGGGGCCGGATTATTTGAAGCAATTATCCGTGCGTTCGGTCGGCAAAATCGAGTCGGTGCGTATGGAGGACGTGCTTTGGATTGCGGCAGCCGGAAATTACGTCGAGCTGCACACGGACGGACGCGCCATCCTGCATCGCATTCCCTTGAGCAAGCTGGCGGATCGCCTGAATCCACAGGAATTCATCCGCGTACACCGGGGCGCCATTTGCCGTGTCGATCAGTTGTCTTCCCTTGCCGTTGCCGGTGACGGCAGCTACCTGCTGGCGTTGCGTTGCGAGGACCGGCTTGCCGTCAGCGAGCGCTACGTCGATGCGGTGCGCGCACGCATGGCTTAGGCCTTCGCTTTGGGCACTTCGCGCAAGCGAATCAAGCCCTCCTGCGCCACCGTTGCAACCAATGCGCCCTGGCGGTTATAGACATACGCAAAATTCAAGCCGCGCCCGCCCGAGGCATTCGGGCTTTCCATCGAGAACAGCAGCCATTCATCCATTTTGAAGGGGCGGTGGAACCAGATCGTATGGTCGAGACTGGCGATCTGCAGCCGCGGGTCGCCCATCTTGATGCCGTGCGGCTGGAGCGAGGTCCAGAGCAGGCCGTAGTCGGATACGTAGCCGAACAGCGTTTCGTGCACCAGCGGGTCGTCTGGCAGGGCCAGCGGCGAACGCGTCCAGATTTGCTTGTAGGGCAGGCGCGACGGATTGGCGAAAAGGTCGCCGTTGCCGTCGGCGCGGAAATCGACCGGCACCGGCAGGAAGGTGCGCTTGCGTGCCAACGCAAGTTGCTTCCATGCCTGCAAACTCGATTCCAGTGTATCCGGGTCGGCGTTGACGGGCATCGGCTTTTGGTGCGACAGGCCTTCTTCTGCCTGCTGGAATGAGGCCGACATGACGAAGATGCGGCGTCCTTCCTGGGTGGCAACCACGCGCCGGGTGTTGAAAGTGCCGCCATCGCGCACGCGTTCAACGTCGAACGTGATTGGCAATTGGTGGTTGCCCGGCAGGATGAATAGCGAATGCAACGAATGGGGGCGCCTGCCCTCCACTGTTTTGCAGGCCGCGTACAGCGCCTGACCGACGACCTGGCCGCCGAATACGTTGGGGCTGCCCATGAAGTGGCTTTGGCCCAGGAAGCGATCGGTGTCGATCTGTTTCAGGGTGAGCAGATCGAGGATTTCCTGGGTGTTGTAGAGTGATTCGTCGAGCATTCCGCGCCTTTAAAAACAGTGTTACCTGCACGCTATTTTAATCGAAGGCATAGCGAGACATGGTTGATTATGTCGTGCAACATTATTAATAAAACAACTTATACAGCCAATTGTCCGGCGACATTGGCTGAATTTCACCGCTAAACGTTGCAATCGCGTCACTTAATTGGCGGCGGTAACGAGGGCTACTGGTATCATTTCACCCATGATAGATCCAGTCGACGACGTCACCGGTGACCTGCCGGTTGCCACCGAATGCCCGATTCGGCTGCAGTTTTCTTCCCCCGAGCGCGTGTACACCATCATCCTCATGCAAGACCTGTTCAAGCAATGGGTCATTTTGCAAGCGTGGAGCGGGAAGCAGCAAGCCGGCGGCGGAAGCAGGCCCATGCCGTGCGAGAACCTGGAAGCAGGCTTGCTGGCCTTGGCAACCATCGCGCGGCAACATCAGCAACGCGGCCTGCTGCAGATCAGTTAGTTTCGTTCCTCGCCGTCATTTCCCCATCAAGGCATTGGGAAAGGCAGTGGCAATCTGCGGGAAGAAGCACAACAGAAAAATTGCGACCAGCATCAAACCCACGAAGGGCAACACGCCGCGAATCACATCCTGAAGAGGAATATCGGGCGCAATATTCTTGATCACGAATATGTTCAGACCGACCGGCGGATGGATCAAACCCATCTCCATGACGATGGTCATCACGACACCAAACCAGATCAAGTCAAAGCCGGCCTCGCGCAACGGCGGCAAAATGATCGGCGCCGTCATGAGGATAATGGACACCGGCGGCAGGAAAAACCCGAGCACCACGACCAGCAGCAGGATCAGCGCCAGCAAGGCCCACTTCGACAAATGCATGGCGACCACCCAAAGCGCCGCCGCTTGGCTGATGTGCAGGTAGCTCATGACGTAGGCATATAGGAGTGACATACCGATGATCAGCAACAGCATGGTCGATTCGCGGATGCTTGACGAAAGGATAGGCGCAAGGTCTTTCGGGCGCCACAGGCGGTAGACACCGGCCACCAGCAGCAGGGCCAGCACGGCGCCGAGACCTGCGGTTTCCGAAGGGGTCGCATAACCGCCGTAGAGCGCCACCATCACGCCGATCAGCAGAATCAGGAACGGCAGCACACGCGGCAACATTTCCACTTTTTGCCGCAAGGTGTATTGCGATTCGTCGAGATAGGCCGACTTCGCGCCACCCTCGCGATAGACGTCTAACGCTGCAATATATTCCTTGCGCGCGCGATACACAGCGTAGACGGTGAACAATCCGATCAAGAGAAGTCCGGGTCCCACGCCGGCCAGGAACAAACGTCCCAACGACTGTTCCGCCGCGACTGCGTAGAGGATCATGGTAATCGAGGGCGGCAACAATATGCCGAGCGTGCCACCCGCCGCGATGATGCCGGCAGCGAAGCCGGGCGAGTAGCCGCGCCGGCGCATTTCGGGGATACCGGCCGCGCCGATCGCCGAGCAAGTCGCCGGCGACGAACCAGCCATGGCAGCAAACAGCGCGCAGGCAATCACGTTGGCCACACCGAGGCCACCGGGTACCTTGTGCAGCCAGGCATGGATGGCGGCATAAAGGTCGCGCCCTGCCGGCGATTTGCCGATGGCCGAACCTTTGACGATGAACAAGGGAATTGAAAGTAAGGTGATCGATGCCATTTCTTCGTACACGTTTTGCGTGACGGTATCGAGCGAGGACGCCGGCATGAAGAAATACATGAAGCACAGCGCCACCACGCCCAGCGCAAAGGCAATCGGCAAGCCGGAAAACATGGCACAAAGCGTCGCCAGGCCGTAGAGTGCGCCGATGGTGAGATCGCTCATGCGTGGCCCTTTCTCTCCGGCCCAAGGTCGCGCACGCCGGTCAGGCGTGCGGCGAGTTGTAACAGTATTTGCAGGGTCAGCAAACTCATGCCGAACGCCATCATGCCGTAGGGTATCCAGATCGGCGGCGCGAACGTCGAATTAGTGGTCTGGCCTTCAGTCCATGCTTCCATGAACAGGGTCCAGGATTTCCAGGCGAAGAATGCGCAAAACAGGAAAGAGATCAGGTCGACCACGAATAGCCGCAGGCGGTTCAGGCGCGCCGGCAACACGCTGCCCAGGACATCGATGCCGATGTGACCGCGCCCGCGCTGGACGCATGCTGCGCAACCGAAGCTGACGCCGATCAGCATGAACACCGACACGTCGTCCTGCCAGTCGGTCGGCATCTTGAAGAAGTAGCGCGAGGCAACGGCATAGGCCAGGATGCACGCCGTAGCCACCAGCGCGAGCATCGACAAGCCCATCAACAAACTGTTGAAGCGATCAAGCCATAGCAGCAGCCATGACACCACACGCGCAGCCGCGCTCTGATGTTGAAACGTGTCGGGTACGGGCGATATCTTGGCCGCCTGCTCTCCACTCATAGTGTCTTTTGCGCGAGTTGCAGCAGCTTCGCGCAGTTGGCGTTCTTCTCGCCGTAGTCTTTCCATGCCGTGGTACGGGCGATGGCTTGCCACTTCTTGACGGTCGCATCGCCCAGATCGGCCACCTTGGCGCCGGCCTTTTGGTAGATTGCGGCGACCAGCGAATCGTCCAGTTGGGCCGATTTGCGCGCGAAGACTTCCATATCCGCGCCCACTGCCATGATGATGTCTTGCTGTTCCTTGGTCAGGCGATCGAACACGGCCTTCGACATCATCAACGGCTCCAGCATGAACCAGTAAGCCTTGCCGCGCCCGGTGGTCAGGCTCTTCGATACCTCTTCGAGCCGGAAGGACACCAGCGAAGTGGAGGAAGTCAGCGCGGCATCAAGCGCGCCGGTTTGCATGGCCGCATATATTTCATTCGACGGCAAGGATACGACGGCAGCGCCGGCCGCTTTCAGGATCAGATCCATCTCGCGCGAACCGCCGCGAATCTTCAAACCATTGGCGTCTTCCGGCTCGACAATAGGTTTGGCGCGCGAGGCCACGCCACCCGCTTGCCAAATCCAGCTCACCATGACCACGCCTTTATCGAGCAGCAGGCGCCCCAACTCCTTGCCGACTTCGGCATTCTTCCAGGCATAGCCCTGCTCATAGGAGGTGACCAGGCCCGGCATCAGGCCGATATTGACCTCCGGCATTTCGCCGCCGGCATAGGACAAGGGCACCAGCGACAGATCGAGCGCACCTTTACGCAATGCGGAAAATTGCGCATTGGTCTTCATCAGCGACGAACCGGGATAGATTTCGAACTTCAACGCCCCCTTGCTGCGCTTTTCCACTTCGGTAGCAAAGACTCGGCACAGGCGGTCGCGAAAATCGCCTTCAGTCGCTGAGCCGCCGGGAAATTGATGCGATATTTTCAGGCTGCCGCTGTCTGCCCAGCTCGCCGAAGACAGCATCCAGGGGGCCAGTGCCGTCGCCGCAAGCAGGGTCCTGCGCGCGGCATTATGTTTATTTTGCGACATGATGTCTCCTGTTCATGATCCTGACCGTTCTTGCGTCGGCCGACGCAGCACGGTACTTTATACAGGAGAATATCGCGAATCATGCAGTCAAGCAAAGATCGCTTGTGAAAATTCCAGAATCCGCCGCACCAGAGGTGCGAGCCCTCGATGCACCTTGAGGGGCACGGCACGGTCACGCAGTACTACTTGCGCTGGCGTAAAGGCTGACAGAACGAAGACACCACTCCGATCAAGCATCATGCATTGCCCAGCATTGAGTATGACATCCCGCACATCGCCATCCTGAGTAACCCAGATGGTGCCTTCGCGACAAATAAGATGCTGCAGATTTCCATTCCCCAGGCGCATGACCTGCCCCTGCTGCAGAACGACGCGCCCGCGTTTGTCCTTGAAACCCATATATCCTCCATCTGCGACATTCGAAGCCCGGCAAAACGTCTAATGGCATCGCCAACGCGATTTGAACAAGCATGCTAATCTTGCTCCCTGTGTGCGCCACGTTCAAACGATATTTCGGCGCCATTTGCATGCGCTGGAGGAATGCGAAACGATGTTAAAGAACCTGCCTTCTCTCGATTTGATCCGCAGCTTTGAAGCGGCGGCGCGCACCCTGAGCTTTACCAAGGCGGCGGAAGAATTGTTCGTCACCCAATCGGCTGTGAGCCGCCAGGTGAAATTGCTGGAAGAACAGCTGGGCGCCGAATTGTTTCATCGACGCCATCGCGCCCTGCTCCTGACCGAAGCGGGGCAAGAGTTCTACCGCGCCGCAACATCGGCGATGAAACTGCTGGTCGATTCGAGCGAAAAAATCAGGCAACGCGGTGCCAGCCGCATCCTGACGGTGTCGGCCACCATCGGCTTCGCATCCCTCTGGCTGATCCCGCGTCTGGCGGAATTCCGCACCATGCATCCGGACGTCGACATCCGCATCGATGCCAACAACAAGATGCTCGACCTGAAGCAGGAAAACATCGAAGTCGCAATTCGCTATTGCCCGGTCGACATGGCACCCGAGGGCGCGCACAAACTGTTCGGCGAGGAAGTGCTGCCCGTTTGCAGCCCACGATTGATTTCGCGCAGCAGCCCGCTCGCTTCTACCGAGGACTTGCGGCATCACGTCCTGCTGCACTTCGAATATCCGAACGGGCATTCCCCGCCGTGGCTGACCTGGACGGTGTGGATGGAGGTAATGCAGATCGCCAATTTCAAACCCAGAGGCTCGCTGCGATTTAATCAGTATGACCAGGTGATCCAGGCCGCCATCGATGGGCAGGGCGTCGCGCTCGGCTCGAGTGCGCTGGTGCGGCACTTGTTGCGTGACGGCCGTCTGATTGCGCCGTTGCCGAAGGCGAGCAAATCTTCACGCGCGTATTTCGTGCTGACTTCGCCGCATCACGAAGAGCGGCCCGACGTCGCCGCCTTTGTGAGCTGGCTATCGCAACAGGCGAAAGGCGACGGCGGGTTGCTGACACAAATTTCCTAGTCCGAAACGCTACCCGCCGGGATTGGTCAATACCGACAATTTGCTCACGCCGGAACGCTGGATGTTGGCAATCACCTTGGCCACCGAGCGATAGGGCACCCCTTCATCAGCTTGCAGGCTCAGGCCCAGATCGGGGGTTTTCTCGACCAAATCCTTCAGTTCGCCTTCCAGTGCGGTGATCGCAACTTCACGCTTGTCGATGTAAATGCGGTTGTTGCCGTCGATGCTGACAGTTACCGCTTTCACATCGGTAGGCGGCGCCGTCGTTGCGGTTTTCGGCAGGTTAATGTGAACCGCATTATTGAGCAAGGGTGCGGTAATGATAAAGGTCACGAGCAAAACCAGCATCACGTCTACCAGCGGCGTGATATTGATTTCACTCAAGACGTCGGCGCGGTCGCCACCCGTATTGAATGCCATTATGCGAATGCTCCTGCTGCAGGTGCGACGCCGGCATCCTTCTTGACATCATCACGCTTGGCACTGCGGTGCACGCGGAAGCCGTTCTTTTGTGCCAGATTGACGAAATCCGTTGCGTAATTGTCCAGCTCGGCGGCGGTAACCTTGAGGCGCCGCACGTAGAAGTTGTAAGCCAACACCGCAGGAACAGCAACGGCAATGCCCACGCCGGTTGCGATCAACGCTTCGCCAATTGGTCCGGCGACAACGTCTATGCTTGCCGACGCACTTCTGCCAATTGCGCCCAAAGCATGGATGATGCCGAAAACGGTCCCGAACAAACCGACGAACGGCGCCGTACTGCCGATCGAGGCCAGCACCGCCAGGCCGCTTTCGAGCGCCTGATATTCCTTCTGGATTTGCTGGCGCAGGTGACGCTCCAGCAATTCCTTGCGATCCCAGCTATGTTCCAGATCACTGGCGGCACCGTCGCCGCCGGTTTGCAAGGCGTCGAACCCGGCATCCGCGAGACGTGACTTCGGGCTATCGATACCGCTCAGATTGGACGCGGCATCAAGACTGCTTGCGCTCCAGAACTTGCCGGAAAACTGTCGATCGCGCCGCGCCACGCGCCAATGCTGGAAACCCTTGGCAAAGATCAAAATCCAGGTCACTACAGAGAACAAAACGAGCGCATACAAAGCGCCCTGAACAATAAGGCTCAAAGTGAAATCATTCATAGTAAGAAATCCAAAAAAAGTTTGGTTTTAAAAAATTAAATGCGGCTCGGGAAGCTTCAGAAATCGTAGCGAGCGGTTCGTTATCGGGTCGAGGAGCGCAGCCGTACTGGGGTACGGCGAGCACCGCAGACCCGATAGCGGGCCGCGCAGTAGATTTATGAAGCTTCCCTAGGAGAGTTTGAAATTGATGGGGACATTTACCCAGCCGTCGATAGGCTTCTGCCCGCGTTTGGCCGGATCAAATACCCAACCCGTGACCGCCTTGACGGCTGCCTCGTCCAAAATGTCGTAACCGCTCGACTTGGCGACCGTCACGTTGTCGGGCTGGCCGCTGGCGAGCACGTGGATTTTCAGTACCACTTTGCCTTGCAGGCCGCGGCGCTGGGCTACGGCTGGGTAATTCGGGGCAGGATTGTTCAGGTAACCCGCGTAGCCTTTCGGCTCGGTAATCGGCTCCGGCGCAGGCGCCGCTGCCGGGGGGGCAGGCGGGGGTGACGCTTCCGCAACCTGGACGGTATTGGCGGAAGGCTCGCTTGTTGTCAGTGGATTTTGCACGACGGGAATGTTGGCCGGTGCCGGGCGGGGCGCAACCTTGGTTGGGGTGACCTGTGGTATCGGTTTCGGCGGCTCGACTTGCGGCGGCGGCGGCGGCGGCGCAATTTCCATTACCATTTCCGGCACCTTGCTCGGCAACGGCGCGATGGACATCGGCCGGTCAAGATACGCAATGAGTGCGATATGAAAAGACAGCGCCGCAATAGTCGCGACTGTCAACGCAAGCTTCTTGCCTCCCGGCGACAGCTTGCGATTTGCATATCGATGCTCGGATTTTGTTGCAATTTCAAGAGGCGCGACGATTTGCGGAACCACGCGGCGACTAAGTTTCACAACGGGACGTCGTGGCGCGGCCGACAAGCTTTCAAATGTTAAGACAGACATGAGATTCTCCTGGTTGCTTTGCCGCAGCTTCCGGCACACATGGCGGGAGATATGCAGAAAGCATGCCAATCGAAATTCGATGCCTTAGCGGTGTGGCCGTTCGCCTTTCGCAAAAACCTGCGCAGCAGAGCGCACCGACTGCTGCAAATTCAACACCCCAAAGACGCAAGCATGTTTGATGGGCGACAAATTATCATTCCGGTTCGCATTGTCGCGTGATTCAATTGGGGTCATACTTTGCATTTGCTTATGCGCGTCGCGTATGACATTCGTGGAAATACAATGAAAATGTGGCTTCCTTTGCCAACGACACAAATGGAGACTGAAATATCATCCGACGCAGGCTGCCGAAATGGATAATTGTTGACGACATTTTTTGAATTGCATTTTGGCGATGACAAGGTGGTATGCAAATTGCAAAGGACGAGGCTTTCCGACAAAACCAGAGGGAGCCTCTTTCATGCAGTACCAGCAAAGTATTTCGAATAACGTTAGTCGAAAAAATGACTCGCGCAGCAAATCCCCGTATCGTCTGAGGCCGGTTGCAGCCGTCGTCGCAGCAACGGCATTGATCACATCGAGCGCCTCGTACGCGGCTGATCCGAGCGTCGCCGATCTGCAAGCGGAAATCGCCCAGCTCAAGCAAATCATTGCATCACAAAGAGCAACCCTCGATGGACAACAAGGGAAAAGCACACCCACCGCCCTGCCGGACGCCGCCCCCGCCGCCGCGCCGGCGCTGGAAGATTCGAAAACACTGGGTGAAGTGACGGTGTCAGGCGCCCCGCCTTTGGCGCGCCTGCAGGATGCACCGGTATCCGCATCAGCCGTATCGGGAGCAGATCTCGCTCAAACTGGAGCGGCAAGCATCGCTGCGATTACCCAACGTCTGGCCAATGTGACCTGGAACTTCGGCAATCAGCGAACCCAAGGCTTATCGGTTCGTGGCATTGGCAAGATCGGCCAGACCGAAGCCCAGGACCCCGACACCGGAGTCACGGTCGATGGCGTGCCTTACGCCTATAACCCCCTTGTCTCGTCCTATGATTTCATTGACGTGGACAATGCCAGTGTCATCCGGGGGCCGCAGGGCACTTCAGGCGGAAAGAGTACCACCGTCGGCAACGTCGCCATCACGACCAACCGCCCTTCGTTCACGCCGAGCGCCGACTACTCTTTGACGTTTGGCCAAGAGGGCACATTCATCGGCAAACTGGCCGCCGGTGGACCCATCGTCGACAACCTGCTGGCGTGGCGCGGCACCTTCACGGTAAACCGCGGCGACGGCAATTTATTGAACCTCTATAACAACGATACCACCTACACCAACACAGACCGCGTCTCAGGCCGCGTTCAATTCCTGCTCACCCCAAGCGCCGATTTCAACGCGCGGTTGTCGTTCAACATCCAGCCGAACACCGGGGAAGCAACCAACAATGCAACCATCTATACGCCGACACCGAAAGTCTGGTCTAACGGCGCGGCGAACACACTGCCCACGGACTCGGCCACCCGTTTATCGCGGAGCTGGTTTACCAACGAACCCGGCTACAGCTATCTCGGCACCTATCTGTATGGCGCGGGCCAGAACGCGGTGGACGTCAACGCCCAGCAGCCGCTGTTCACCAGCACCCACGGCGCTTCCGCCGAGTTAAACTGGAACGTCGCAAAACATACATTGACCTCGATCACTGCATATCAGGATTACTATTTCGACGCGGTCAATGACGAAGGCACGCCCTTCGACATTACAACAAACAATGGCGGCTTCCAGAACTACTACCGCCAAGTTAGCCAGGAATTCAAGATTGCCTCGCAACCGGGCGAATTTGTGGACTACCAGGCCGGCTTGTATTTCCTGAAGGATAGCAACAACGCCTACTACAACAAGGCATTCGGCAGCGACGCCGGGGCGTTCTTTGCGTCGAACGCACAATACAAGATACTCGATGCCACAGCGGCCGGCCAATTGCTGATGCAAAACTCGCTCGACCGCGTGGCACTTTTGTACAATGCACCGGCCGGTTATCAGGACATCGAGAACAAGGACGAAGCGATTTATGGCGAGGCCGACTGGCATTTCACCGACAAACTGACCTTGACATCCGGTCTGCGCATTTCCCATGATGAGCGAGTGAACAACGGCCACAGTTCCATCGTGGATAGCGGCTTCGGTGCTGCGCTCAATCCAGTGACTATCAATGGCGTCCAGACCGGTGGGTTTGCTACAACTGGAACGGGCGCACTTGCCGCCACCAATTCCGCGACACAATTGAGTCTGGCGGATAGTGTTGCGCAACAATATTTCGGAGTGAAGACGACCGGCACGCCGGGTGCCGCTTATAGCAGCCTGACTGCGGCGCAACAGCTGCAGGTCGCAACTGCCCAGGCAGTCCGCAAAACAAACATCGGCATTCTGTTCAAGCCGGCAACCGCGACGTACAGCAGCGGCGCGCTGCCGACTGCGTTACTCAGTCCTTCCTACAAAATTAACGACAATGTCACGACATATACTTCGTGGCGCTACGGTGAAAAAGCGGGGGTCGCAGAATTTGTCAATGCCGCACCAACAGTGGTTCAACCGGAGCGTGTGCGAGCATTTGAATGGGGCTTGAAAACTTCGTT
>DATBQE010000119.1:0-7199 GCA_036561005.1 Burkholderiaceae bacterium
ATCTTTAGAGATGCCCATAACAAGATTAGCAAGGAGACAGCATGGATTTGAACTACACGGCGGAAGACTCTGCTTTCCGTGACACGGTGCGCGCGTTCATCGACGCGAACCTGCCCAAGGACTTGCAGCAAAAGGTACTCAACCATAAGCGTTTGTCAAAGGAAGACGTCACCCGCTGGCACAAGATCCTGGCCAAGCAGGGCTGGATGGCCACGGGTTGGCCGGTGGAATACGGCGGCACCGGCTGGACGCCCGTGCAGCGCCATATCTGGGAAGAGGAATGTGCGCGTGCCGGCACGCCGTTCCTCCTGCCGTTCGGCGTGATGATGGTGGCGCCGGTCATCATGGCGTTTGGCAATGAGGCGCAGAAGCGCCATTACTTGCCGCGCATCCTCAATTTTGACGACTGGTGGTGCCAGGGGTATTCCGAGCCGGGTTCCGGGTCAGACCTTGCGTCGCTGAAGACACGCGCTGAGCGCGAGGGTGATTATTACATTGTCAATGGACAAAAGACCTGGACCACGCTGGCCCAGCATGCCGACATGATTTTCTGCCTGGTGCGCACCGACCCCACGGCGCGCAAGCAGGAAGGTATTTCCTTTCTGTTGATCGACATGCATACGCCGGGTATTACGGTGCGGCCCATCATCATGCTCGACGAAGACCACGAAGTAAACGAAGTGTTCTTCGACAACGTCAAGGTGCCGGTGCAGAACCTGGTCGGCGAAGAGAACAAGGGCTGGACTTACGCCAAATACTTGCTCGGCCACGAGCGCACCAATATCGCGGCCGTCGGCCGCGCCAAACGCGAGTTGCTGTTTTTAAAGCGCATCGCCACGGAGCAGCGCAAGAACGGCAAGCCGCTGCTGGAAGATCCGCTGTTTGCCAGCAAGGTGGCGAGTCTCGAAATCGAGATCATGGCGCTGGAGATTACCGTCTTGCGCGTCGTGTCGAGCGAAGCCACCAAGCGCGGCCCGGGCCCGGAAGCGTCATTGCTGAAGGTCAAGGGTACCGAAGTGCAGCAAACGCTGACGGAATTGATGATGGAAGCGGTCGGCCCCTACGCGTTGCCGTTCGACGACGCCTACCTGCAGGGCGAGCACGAGCACAGCGTGACGGGCGACGACGATGCCGCACCGCTGGCGGCGCATTACTTCAATTTCCGCAAGACGTCGATTTATGGCGGCTCGAACGAAATTCAGAAAAATATCATCACCCAAATGATTTTGGGACTGTGAGGCGACATGGACTTCAATTTCACACAAGAGCAGCAGCAGTTTTCCGATGCATTGCGCCGCTGGACCGAGAAGGCTTATACCTTCGACCAGCGCAAAAAGATCGTCCATTCGGAAGCGGGTATCTCGGCCGAGGCATGGGCTACGCTTGTTGAACTCGGCATGACGGCGCTGCCGGTGCCGGAAGAGCAGGGCGGCTTCAACGGTTCGGCAGTCGACATGATGGTGGTCATGCACGAGATCGGGCGCGGGCTGGTGATCGAGCCTTACTTTGCTACCGTGCTGGGTGTGGAATTCCTCAAACAGGGCGGCGGGCATGAAGGCTTGCTGGAGCAGGTGGCCGGCGGCGAAGCCATGCTTGCCTGCGCGCTCGGCGAAAAGCAGGCGCGCCACGATTTGTTCGATATCGCGGTGACGGCCAGAGCGGACGGCGACGGCTATGTATTGAATGGCACCAAGACAGTGGTCATTCATGGCGGGCAGGCCGATCAGTTGATCGTCTCGGCGCGCAGCAGTGGCGCGCAGCGCGACATAGACGGAATCTCGCTGTTTGTTGTGCCTGCCGCTGCGCCAGGCATGACACGACGTGACTATCGCACCATCGATTGCCAGCGCGCGGCCGACATCGATTTCGTCAATGTAAAGGTGCCGGCGTCTGCTCTGCTGTCGGCAGTCGGTCAGGGCTGGTCCATACTCGATGCGGTTAGTGATTACGGCATAGCATTGCTGTGCGCCGAAGCTGTCGGCGCGATGGAGGCGTTGAACGGCGCCACGCTGGAATATTTGAAAACACGCCAGCAATTCGGCGTGCCGCTCGGGAAGTTCCAGGCGCTGCAGCATCGCATGGCGGAAATGTACATGCAGATGGAGCAGGCCCGTTCGATGGCGACACTGGTTGCAGTCAAGGTGGCGTCGACCGACGTGGCTGAACGGCGCCGTACGGTTTCCGCTGCCAAGGCGCGTATCGGGCAGGCAATGAAGTATGTCGGTCAGCAGGCGATCCAACTGCATGGCGGCATGGGTGTGACCGACGAATTGCCGGCGGCGCATCACTTCAAGCGTCTGACCATGATCGAGGCGACGCTCGGCGATACTGATCATCATCTGGCGCGATTTGCGGCTCAGCCGGATTTTCGCAAGACGGCTTGAAACGAGCTATCCACCTCAACTATCAGGGACAGCAATGACGAAATGGTATTTTGAAGATTTCGTGGTCGGTGAAACCATCACGGTTGGGTCGCGCACGGTCACGGAAGAAGAGATTGTGGTGTTTGCCAAGCAGTTCGACCCCCAGCCATTTCATGTCGACAAGGAAGCCGCAGCGCAGTCGATGTTTGGCGGCATCATCGCCAGCGGCTGGCACACCTGTAGCTTGGTCATGCGCTTGATGGTGGATGGCTTTCTGAAGGATTCCACCAGTCTGGGTTCGCCCGGGGTTGATGAAGTTCGCTGGATCAAGCCGGTGCGCGGTGGTGATACCTTGACGGTGACGACCACCATTCTCGATGTGAAGGCATCGGGTAGTAGGCCGGACCGTGGTGTGGTTTGGACTGAATGGCGTGCTACCAATCAGAATGGTGAGTTGGTGGCGACGATCAAGGGCATGGGGATGTTTGGGCGTCGGGTGGTGTAATCGAACTAGTCAAATCATAGGACTTTCTCCCCTCTCCCGCAGGCGGGAGAGGGGTGGGGGTGAGGGAAGTTGCGCTTCGGCTACGACTTACAAGCCTAACTTGATCGCGAACGCCCTCATCGGAACGCCGCCCGCCCACCCCTCTCCCGCCCGCGGGCGAGGGGCTTACTACAGGGGAAAACGAACATGCGTGAAATCGCCTCATTGGCACAGTTAAAAGAATTGATCGGCCAGGAAGTCGCCGTTTCGGGCTGGACCGAGATCACACAGGAGCGCGTCAATCAATTCGCAGAAGCGACCGGCGATCTGCAATGGATCCACATCGACGTAGAACGCAGCAAGAAGGAATCGCCATTTGGCGGCCCAGTGGCGCACGGTTTCCTGACGCTGTCGCTGTTGCCGAAATTGATGGCCGATGCCGTTTCGATGCCGGATGTCAAGATGGGCGTTAATTATGGCTTGAACAAGGTGCGCTTTCCGGCACCCGTGCCCGTTGGCAGCCGCCTGCGTGCGCGCATGACCTTGCAGGCGGTGGAAGACATTGCCGGTGGCGCCCAAGTCACGTGGCTGGTGAGTGTCGAACGGGAAGGAAGCGACAAACCTGTGTGTGTCGCTGAGTCGATCTCGCGCAGGTATTCCTGAATTCGCTTAGCGTTTGGCGTACTGCGTGGCGCCAAACAGCGCCTCGCGCGCCTTGTCGTCTGTAAGCGGCTTGCGCAGATTAGCCAATACCTCCACGCCGCGCTGCACGGCAGGACGTGCAGCAATCTCGTCGAACCAGCGCTTGGCATGCGGAAACTCGTCCCAATTCACACCCTGGTTTTGCGCCGAGCGCAGCCAGGGAAAGGTCGCAATGTCCGCCACCGTATATTCATTGCCGGCCAAATAGGCCGTCTTGGCAACCTGCCTGTCGATCACGCCGTAGATGCGCTTGGCTTCGTTGGTATAGCGATCAATCGCATACTTGATCTTCTCCGGCGCATAAATACGGAAATGGTGTGCCTGACCCAGCATGGGGCCGACACTGCCCATCTGGAACATCAGCCATTGCAGGGTCGCAAACTTTTCGCGGTCGCTATTGCCGAGGAATTTTCCGGCTTTGCCTGCCAGGTAAATCAGGATCGCACCCGATTCGAACATCGAGATCGGCTTGTTGTCAGGCCCATCCGCGTCGACAATCGCTGGAATCTTGTTGTTCGGTGAAATCGCCAAAAAGTTGGGCTTGAATTGATCGCCCGCACCGATATCGACATGGTGAACGCGGTAGGGAAAGCCGCATTCTTCCAGCATGATATGCACCTTGTGGCCGTTCGGCGTGGCGGTCGAGTAGACGTCGATCATGAAAACTCCAGGCTTGATATTGCAATGATTCTTTGCGTCGGTTTATTCGTTTCATCGCTCTCGCACCATCGCATGATGGTGCGAGCAGGCGAGCCCTGAATTTTACTTTCCGTCGGCCGCACCGGCAGGCTTGCGGAAACGCAGGATGAACTGGTCGGTCTTGCCGCGAATGGCCGGGTCGAATACCTGCAAGTCGTGTTTGTCGGCCGGATTGCGCAAGACTTGCGATTCGCCGTCAAGGACGAAACCTGCGGCCTTTACTTCCTTGATGACCAACGCTTCGTCGATACGATGCTGCTTGGACATGCCGGCATCGTCCAATCCCGCCGCGCCGGCATGGTCGAGCACCACATACAAGCCGCCGGGTTTCAGCGCATCATAGACTGCCTTGTTCAGTTGCGCGACGCCCTTGGCGCCGGTCCAGATGTGCACGTCATGGTAATTCTGCGAAGTCCAGACCAGGTCGACAGGGGCTTTCACGCCTAGCGTCGGCCCGTCGGCGATGGCTTCGTGAACGTTGCCATGGCCCGGTTCGCCCGAGACAGGCGGCGGCGGTGTGCGGTCCTTGAATTTGTCGAGCAACAGTTGCGGTGTAACGGCATACACTGCGCCGTTAGTGCCGACGGCGTTGCTGAAAATCCGTGTGAAATAGCCCTTGCCCGGCATATAGTCGACTACCGTCTGTCCGGGTTTGACTTGCGCGAAGGCCAGCATGTCGAGTGGCTTGCGATCGGCGTCGCGCGCCTTGTCGTCGGCCGGCCGGCCCTGCTCGGTTACCGATGCACCCGCCGCATCGGAAGCGGCTTGTGTTTCCATTGCCACGAAAATCGTACTTGCTGCACAGAAAGCTAGCGTTGTGCTTTTGAACCAGGTCGGCATTTGCTTCATCACTGTCAGTCTCCTGAGGTTTGAGGGCTGCCCTGACGCCGGGCAAAAGCAGCATGGTACTCCGAGATGGGAATTGTCGTCGGGCAGGCACAGATCGTGCCGCCATTTGACTATTGCTTGGGCGTAAAGTTCGACACGTCGTAGAATTCGATGCAATGCCTGCCGCTCTCTCGCGCAAATGGCGAGGAGGGCGGCAGTCGGGTGAAGCGGGAGTGTGATCAGGAACGCGTGATCGGCATTTCCAGGTCTTCGGAAGGGACGCGCATGTGCTTGGCCAATTCCAGTTTGGCGATGGCATTGCGGTGCACCTCGTCCGGACCGTCGGCCAGGCGCAGGGTACGGTTGCCGGCCCACATGTAGGCCAGCGGGAAATCGTCCGATACGCCGCCGGCGCCGTGGGCCTGGATGGCCCAGTCGAGCACCTGCTGCGCCACGTTCGGGGCCAATACCTTGATCATGGCGATCTCGGCCTTGGCGTGCTTGTTGCCGACCGTGTCCATCATGTAGGCGGCCTTGAGCGTCAACAGGCGTGCCGTGTCGATCTGGATACGTGCTTCGGCAATGCGTTCGCGCCAGATGCTTTGATCGGATATCTGCTTGCCGAATGCCACGCGACTGGTCAGGCGACGGCACATGTATTCGAGCGCGCGTTCGGCCACGCCGATAGCGCGCATGCAGTGATGAATGCGGCCAGGGCCAAGGCGACCTTGGGCAATTTCGAATCCGCGGCCCTCACCGAGCAGGATGTTCGACGCCGGCACGCGCACGTTTTCAAAGCGGATTTCGCAATGGCCATGCGGTGCGTCGTCGTAGCCGAATACGGGAAGAGGGCGCACGATGGTCACGCCCGTCGCATCGACCGGCACCAGGATCATCGATTGCTGCGCATGGCGCGGCGCATCCGGGTCGGTTTTGCCCATCAGGATGAAAATCTTGCAGCGCGGATCGCCGGCGCCCGAAATCCACCATTTGAGTCCGTTGATGACATAGTCGTCGCCCTGACGTTCGATGCGGGTGGCGATGTTGGTGGCGTCGGACGAGGCAACGGCCGGCTCGGTCATGGCAAAGGCGGAGCGGATTTCACCGCGCAGCAGCGGTTCAAGCCAGGTGCGCTTGTGTTCTTCGTTGCCGTAGCGCTCGATGGTTTCCATGTTGCCGGTGTCCGGCGCCGAGCAGTTGAACACTTCCGGCGCCCAGCCGACGCGGCCCATGATTTCGCACAGCGGCGCATAGTCGAGGTTGGACAGGCCTTCCGGCGCGCGCGTCGATTTCGGCAGGAACAGATTCCACAAGCCCTGCTCGCGCGCCTTCGGCTTGAGGTCCTCGATCAGCTTGGTCGGAATCCAGCGATTGCCCTTTTCCTTGCCGTTATTGTCGATTTCCTTCTTGTAGGCCATCTCATTCGGATAGATGTGTTCATCCATGAATGTGATCAGTTTGGCCTGCAGTGATTTGCAACGTTCCGAATATTCGAATTCCATGTTGTCTCCTTTTTGGGATCAGCCGGCCTTGCTGTTAAGGACGGCCGCAATGCAGAAAGTGAATGTGTCGCTGAATGGTTTTTTCTTAGCCTTTGGCACCGGACGCATACTGCCAGCCCATTTCCGCCATCGGCCGGGCAGCCTTGCCCGACATCAATGCCTGCTCGCTCGCAGCCGTGCCGTCGACGTAGCGCTTCATAATCCCTTGCAGAATGCCCGCCATGCGGAACATGTTGTACGCGAGATAGAACGCAAAATCTTCCTGGCGTATGGTCTTGCCGGTGCGTTCGCAATACTTGGCGATATAGTCGGCTTCGCTCGGAATGCCGAGCGCCTTGTGGTCGAGTCCGCCGATGCCGCGGAACTGGCCGGGTGGAATATGCCAGCTCATGCAATGGTAAGAAAAATCCGCCAGCGGATGGCCGAGGGTCGACAATTCCCAGTCGAGGATCGCCAGTATGCGCGGCTCGGTCGGGTGGAAAATCATGTTGTCGAGGCGATAGTCGCCATGCACGATGCTAGTTTCGTCGCCGGGCGGAATGTTGTTTGGCAGCCAGTCGATCAAGGCATCCATCGCTTCGATCTTTTCGGTTTCCGATGCGCGGTATTGCTTGGTCCAAC
>DATBQE010000120.1:0-41873 GCA_036561005.1 Burkholderiaceae bacterium
GGTTTGACGACCGACCAGTTGGCTTCGCTCAGCACCCAGCAAATCGCCGCGTTGACGACCGCACAAATCAACCAGGGACTGACACTTGCCGAAGTTCAGGCACTCGGTACCGGTCAGGTTGCGGCATTGCGCACGGGGCAAATTGCAGCACTGAATACTGCCGACATCGGCGTATTGACGGCGGATCAGTTGTCGGCCATGAGCAGCACCCAGTTCGCTGCCCTGACAACCGCTCAGATCGGCCTTGGCTTGACCACGGACCAGATCGTGGGACTCAGCACCACGCAGATTGCCGGTCTGACGACGCTGCAAATCAGCAAAGGGTTGACACCGGATCAAATGGCCGCGCTGACCACGGCGCAGATTGCGTCGCTGCGCACGGCCGATATTGCCGCGCTCAGCACCGCACAAGTGGCGCAATTGAGTACCGACCAGATCGCCGCCTTGACTACGGCTCAGGTCGTCGCATTGACGACCTCACAGATCGCGCGCGGCCTCACCGCCGATCAGGTCGCTGCGCTGAGCTCTTCCCAGATCGGGGCGCTGCGTACCGCTCAAGTGGCGGCATTGACCACCGCGCAAATCAGCCTGAGCCTGTCGACCGGCCAGGTGGCGGCACTATCGACCGCCGATATTGCAGCCCTCACAACCATGCAGATCAACCAGGGCCTGACCAATGCCCAGGTTGCTGCCCTGACGACGGCGCAGATTGCGGCATTGACGACGGCACAGATCAATCGCGGCCTGAATACCGACCAGATGACGGTTTTGTCGACCGCCCAGATTGCCGCGCTGCGTACCGCAGATATTGCGGCGCTAACGACAGCCCAAATCAACCTCGGCCTGTCGACCGATCAAATCGATGCCTTCAGCACGGCGCAGATCGCTGCCTTGACCACGTCCCAGATCAACCGGGGTCTGTCGGTCGATCAGGTCGCCGCGCTGACCTCAACCCAAATCGCGGCATTGCGCACGGCGCAAGTCGCTGCCCTTACTACCGCCCAGATCGGCCAGGGCCTGTCTGTCGATCAAGTCGCGGCCATGAGCACGATCGACATTGCGGCCCTCTCCACGGTGCAAATCAGCCAGGGCTTGACTGTCGATCAGGTTGCCGCCCTGACCACCTCCCAGATTGTAGCGATGACCACTTCCCAGGTCGCGCGCGGCTTCAACACGAGCCAGATTGCCATTCTCTCCACCGCCCAGATCGCGGCCTTCCGTACTGCAGACATCGCCGCTCTGACCACGGCCCAGATCAATCTGGGCCTGAGCCCCGACCAGGTTGCCTCGCTGACCACGGCCCAAATGGCCGCACTGACCACTGCGCAAGTGGCACAAGGTCTCAATACGGCCCAAATTGCCGGACTCGGCACTGCGCAGGTTGCTGCACTGCGTACTGCCGACATCGCGGCGTTGACGACCCTGCAAATCAGCCAGGGCTTGACCAACGACCAGGTAGCGGCTCTGACGACGATACAGGCTTCGGCCCTCACTTCCGCCCAAATCGGTCGCGGGCTCACTGCCGACCAGGTGGCGGCACTGGCCACGGGCGCGGTCGGCGCCCTGCGCACGGCGGGAATCGCCGCGCTGACGACGGCGCAAATCCTGGCCCTGTCCACCGATCAGATCGACGCCATGTCGACTGCGCAGATCGTCGCCATAACGACCGCCGACATCGTCGCCATGACCACGACGCAATTGGCCGGCATGACGACGCTGCAAACCACGCACTTGACCACGGCCCAGATTCACGCGATGAGCGTGGCGCAATTCCAGAGCCTGGTTTTCAGGCAGGTGCGCCGACCCGGCGCCGCCGCTACGTCGACACTGCAAGAAAATGTCGGAAACATGGTATCGGCTATCACACAATATGCTTCGTATGCCGACATGCAATCGGCCGGCGACGCACACGCGCGATTGTCGAATGCAACGCCGGGCGCAAGAAACCAGGCAACGAGCGGACAGCTAGCGAGCCGGCGGCCGCAAGAATTTGCAGCCATCCTGCGCCAATACGACCAGAGTGGCAATTTAGTCACACCACCTGGTGCCGCAGTTGCACCGGACAAGAACGCGCCCGCAATTGATGCCGGCGGACATGGGGCATACCTGGCCATTCCGCCCAAATAGTCCGCTCCATGCCCTATTAGGGCGCAAAACCCTCTCTTTTCAATGGATTCCCGCACCCCCATGTTGCGGTATAAAGTGGGGAATTGCATCAAAAGTCCGTCACCGCCTTCGCAAGCACGATCAAGATTGCCCAGCCAACCGATTGCACATGCGAAATTAGGACGGTAGACTGTAAAGTGACCACGGGCTGCCGATACCGGAATCCAGGACATATCGAACTGCCATAAAACATGAATTCTGAGGTTGGACATATTCCTTACGATCAACAATTGGAACGCGCTGCCAGTGGCAGCCTGGATCTTTTCCAGCTCATTTCCGTAGCTGAGGATTTGATTGCCGCAGGCAAGCAGCCTGAAGCGATTGCACTTTATCGCGCATGGTTGAGAAAGCCGACGCCGGCCATCGAATATGCCGCGTACTTCAACCTGGGCGTGCTGCTGGCCGACACAGGCGCACAATCGGAAGCCGAAGCGGCCTATCGCCAGGCAGTCGCGCGCAAGCGCGACTTCCCCCAGGCGCAATACAATCTCGGCGTGCAGTTGGAGAAGCAAGGCCATTTCGATGAAGCGATTGCCCAATGGAAGGGCGCGCTCGACATTCCCAGCCTTGCCGCCCCCGAGCAAAAAGGCATCCTCAAGCTTTTCTACAATGGACTGGGACGCCTGTACGACAAGTTCCATCGTTACGAAGAGGCCGAGGAAATGCTGCGCCTAAGCCTGGCCCTCGACCCCAGTCAGGCCGACGCCCTGTATCACTGGCTGCACGCCAGGCAAAAGCAATGCAAGTGGCCGATCATGCGCCCCCTGCCCGACATTTCGATCGAGGCCATGTGGGAAGCGGCTTCTCCACTCGCCATACTCGGCCTGTCGGACGATCCGGCACGGGTCCTCAAGACAGCCAGCACCTATACCGCCAAGAACGTCATTTCGGTGGGGCGCATGGTGCCGTTCGGCCATCGCTACGGCCATCAAAAGATCAAAATTGCCTTCGTTTCGGGTGACCTGTGCCTGCACGCAGTATCGCTTTTGACGGTGCGCCTCTACGAACTGATTGACCGCAGCAAGTTCGAAGTGTTCGCCTTTGGCTGGAGCCGCGCCGACGATACGCCTTTCCGCAAACGCGTTGTCGATGCCTTCGATCACTACATCGACATTGCCGAAGTATCGGACGACGTGGCGGCAGGCATGATAGCGGCACAACAGATTGACGTCCTGATCGATCTGCAAGGCCTCACTGCCGGGGCGCGACCGAATATTGTGGCACGCGGACCCGCACCATTTCAGATCGCCTGGCTCGGCTATCCCGGCAGTTCCGCCATCCCCCATGTCGACTATGTGATTGCCGACCGTTTCATTTTTCCGCCCGAGCTCGGCCCGTATTTCACCGAAAAGCCGCTTTACCTGCCCGATTGCTTCCAGGTCAGCGACGACCGGCGCACACAGGTAGTCGTCAACGATCCTGCCAAATACGGGCTGCCAAGCGATAAATTCGTGTTTTGCGCCTTCAACAACAACTACAAGATCACGCCGGAAATGTTCGGCTGCTGGATGCGCATCCTGCGCCGGGCGCCAGACACCATTCTATGGCTGTTGCGTGACAATGAGTGGGCCGAAGCGAATATGCTGGCAGCCGCGCGTGCCTACGGCGTCGATCCCGACCGGCTGTTTTTTGCCGGACGCGTCACACCGGATGAATACCTTTCACGCTTCGGCACAGCCGGCCTGTTCCTCGACACCACTCCCTACAATGCCGGCACAACCGCCAATGATGCCCTGTGGGCCGGCCTGCCCATCGTGACCCTGTCCGGCCAAACCTACGTTGCGCGCATGGCCGGCAGCCTGTTGCGCTCGGTTGGTTTACCCGATTTGATTACCGCCTCATTGCAGGCTTATGAAGACCAGGCCGTTGCTTATGCGGCAGACAAACCGCGCCAGCAGCGTAGCCGCGAACAGCTTCGCATTGCCAAGACGACCAGTGCCGCGATGAACACAGCCAAGTTTGCCGCCGAGTTCGGCGCAAGCATCGAACAACTCGTGCGCGGTGCGCCGCAACCATAAAGAACGACAATGACCGCGCCCTATCAACATTCCGCCATCCAATGCCTGACTGCGATCGCCCAGCATCATGGCATCCAGGTCAATCCCGAGCGCCTGATCCACGACAATGCGCTGGCCGATGAAGAGCCGACGACCTCGCGACTCTTGCGCATCGCCGCCGAAATCGGCTTGAAAGCAAAGACGTCCACCCTCTCATGGGATGGTCTGTTTGCCCAGGGCGGTGTGTTTCCCATCCTGGCACGTCTGAGAAACGGCCACAGCGTCATCATCGTTGGCGCCCGCGCGGCAGAGGATGGGCGAAGCGGGCGTATCGCCGTGCTCGATCCGTTGGCCGAACCGGCTGGCGTGGTCATGATGGAACATGCCGCTTTCAGCGAAACATGGGACGGCAACGTCATCTTCCTCAAACGCCATCACGCGCTGACGGACCCGAACCAGCCGTTCGGCCTGCGCTGGTTCATCCCGGAGATCCTCAAGCAAAAGGTGGCGTTCCGCGACATTGCGATTGCTGCACTGATGCTGCATTTGTTGGCCCTCGCCTCGCCGGTGTTTTTCCAGCTCGTGATCGACAAGGTGCTGGTGCACCAGAGTTCGTCCACACTGTGGGTGCTCGCAGTCGGCATCGTGATCGCCCTGGTATTCGACGCCGTCTTCGGTTTCCTGCGCCAATACCTGGCCCTGGCTGCAACCAACAAGATCGACATGCGATTGACGAGGCGAACCTTCAGCCACCTGCTCTCGCTGCCCATCGATTATTTCGAAACCACCACGGCCGGGGTCGTGGTGCGCCACATGCAGCAGCTGGAACGCATACGCCAGTTCCTCACCGGACGCATGTTTTTCACCGCACTCGATGCCACGGCCCTGCTGATCTTTATCCCCATCCTGTTTTCCTATTCGATCAAGCTGGCTTGCCTGACTCTCGGCTTCGCCGTCCTGATCGGCGCCATCGTGGCAGCATTGGTGCCGACCTTCCAGCGCCGCCTCAATGCCTTGTACAGCGCAGAAGCCAAGCGCCAGGCCATGCTGGTGGAAACCGTGCACGGCATGCGCACGGTCAAGGCTTTGGCAATCGAGCCGGCGCAGCGACGCCATTGGGATCAATTGTCTGCGCAGGCCATCCTCATGCATTTCAATGTCGGGCAGTTGTCGCTCTCGGGCAATGCCATCACCGATTTTCTCGGCAAACTGCTGCCGGTCACCATCATTGTGTTAGGCGCGCAAGATGTGTTCGCCCAAACGCTGTCGGTCGGCGCACTGATCGCATTCCAGATGATTTCCGGCCGCGTGACCGGTCCGCTGATCCAGATCGTCGCCCTGGTCAATGAATATCAGGAAACCGCACTATCGGTGCGCATGCTGGCCGAAGTCATGAATCGCGCGCCCGAAGGCCGCATTGGTGCCGGCGGCCTGCGCCCTGAGCTGGAAGGCGAGATATCATTCGAAGATGTCACCTTCCGCTATCCCGGTTCGGCCCAGACCGCGCTTGATCGTGCGCGCTTCACGGTCAAGGCCGGCACCATCGTCGGTATCGTTGGGCGCAGCGGCTCGGGCAAGACCACTTTGACCAAACTGATTCAAGGCCTCTATCCGGTGCAGGAAGGTTTGATCCGCTTCGACGGCATCGATGCCCGTGAAATCGACTTGTCGCACCTGCGGCGCCAGACCGGCGTGGTGCTGCAGGAAAATTTCCTGTTCCGCGGCTCGGTGCGGGACAACATTTGCGTGACCAAGCCCGACGCCTCGTTCGAAGATATCGTGGCAGCGGCCCAGGCCGCCGGGGCGGACGAATTCATCGAGCGCCTGCCGCAAGGCTACGACACCCTGCTTGAGGAAAATGCGGCCAACCTCAGCGGCGGCCAGAAGCAGCGCCTGTCGATTGCGCGCTGCCTGTTGTCGCAGCCGCGTATCCTGATTCTCGACGAAGCCGCCAGCGCGCTCGATCCCGAGAGCGAAGCCATCTTCATCCGCAACCTGTCGCGCATCGCCGTCGGGCGCACCGTCGTCATGATCTCGCACCGTTTGTCGACCCTGGTCAACGCCGATGCGATCCTCGTCATGCAACAAGGCCGGCTGGTCGATAGCGGACGCCACCAAGAACTGCTCACGCGCAGCGCAACTTATCAGCAATTATGGAATCAGCAAACAAGCCACCTGTGAACGGCAAATCGAAAGGCGCCGAAACCGCCATCGATTTCCTGCCCGACGCCGACGAGATCGAGCGGCGGCCCCTGCCGCGCGCCGCACGCGGCACCTTGTATGCCCTGGTGACGATGGTGGTCCTGTTCATTCTGTGGGCCACGTTCTTCAAGGTCGACCGCGTCGTGGTGGCGCATGGCCGCATCGTCACGCCATTGCCGAACATCGTCATCCAACCGCTTGAAACGGCTGTGATACAAAGCATCGACGTGCGCGTCGGCGAAGTGGTCAAGAAAGGCCAGCCGCTGGCCACGCTCGATTCGACCTTTGCCGAAGCAGACCAGGCCGAATTGAAAAGCCACATCGAAAGCCTGGACAACCAGACCGAGCGCCTGAAGGCGGAATTGGCCGGCAAGACATCGCAACTGAAGACCGGCGGCAACAACGACAGCCGTCTTGAGTCGGAATTGTCGAGCCAGCGCCAGGCCAATTACCGTGCGCAAGTGCAAAAGATGAACGAAACCATCGAAACCCTGCGCGCCCAGATCGGCACCAATCAGGGCGACCAGCAGATTCTCACTGCGCGGGTGAAATCGCTGCAGGAAATCGAAACCATGCAGGAAAAACTGGTGGCGCAAAATTTCGGTGCGCGCGCCCATTTGCTCGAAGCGCGCGACAAGCGACTCGAAGTGGAGCGCGACCTGATCCTGGCCAAGAATCACGAGCAGGAATTGAAGCGCCAATTGGCCGGTGCAGAAGCCGACAAATCCGCATTCGAGCTGAGCTGGAAGCAAAAGATGCTGGAAGATTTGCTTGCCACATCGCACGACCGCGACACACAGGCCGAACAACTGCGCAAAGCCGACCGGCGCCACAAACTGGTGACGTTGACGGCACCGACCGACGGCGTGGTGCTCGACATTGCCAAGTTATCGCAAGGCTCGGTCATCCGCGAAGCCGAGACACTGTTCACACTCGTGCAATTGGGCACGGATCTGGAATCGGAAGTGCAGATCGACTCGATCGATACCGGCTATGTGAAAGTTGGCGACACCGTGCGCCTGAAGCTTGACGCCTTCCCGTTCCAGCAACACGGCACGCTCGATGGCAAAATCAAGACCATCAGTGAAGATGCGTTCCGGCGAGATAATCTCGGCAACCCTTCCCTGCTTGCGCAAGGCACCGATGCGTTCTACCTCAGCAGGGTCACCTTCGGCACAGCCAAGCTGAAGAACATGCCGGCCCAGGCCAAATTATTGCCGGGCATGACTTTGTCGGCCGAAATCGTGGTCGGCAAGCGCTCGGTGATGTCATACCTGTTGTGGCCGCTAGGAAAGGCGGTTGACGAGTCGATAGGGGAGCCGTGAGCATGAACAAGAAAGCCGGCCATTCTCCCATGCCCGTCCGCCAAATCAGGCAACCGCTGTCGGCGGAAACCATGAACCGCATGGTGGCGCTCTACAACACCGCACAATGGCCGCAGCTCGAAGCGCTTGCCCAACAAACCGTGAAGCAGCACCCGGAACACCTGTTCGGCTGGAAGGCGCTCGGCAAGTGCCGCCTGCAACTGGGCAAGTCCGTCGAGGCCATCGAAGCGCTCGAACGCGCCGCCAAAATCATGCCGGGCGATGCCGATACGCAAAACGACCTGGCGATTACGTTTTTCAATCTTGGGCGACGCGAAGAGTCGATCGCCGCCTATCGCCGCCTGTTGAAATTGACGCCGGGTTCGGCGGCCGCCCATGACACGCTCGGCGCGCAATTGAGCGACCTCGGACGCTTCGCCGAAGCGGAAGCGGAATTTCGCCGTGCACTGGAAGTCGATCCAAATTACTTCCAGGCGCGCATCAACCTCGGCTTTGTCGCCGGCGCGCTGGAACGGTGGAATGAGGCGGAAGCCTGGTATTTGCAGGTGCTGCAAGCCCATCCGGATTTCGGCGAGGCACATCGGCGCCTGGGCGATCTGTTGTCGCGCCTGCCGGGCCGTGGCGCCGAAGCGATTCCTTTTCTTGAACGCGCTATCGCCTTGAATCCTGCCGATGCCGGCTCCATCGTCACACTCGGCAATGTGCTGATGGCCGAAAAACGCACCGAAGAGAGCCGCGCCCTGTTCCTGCGCGCGCAGCAGATACAACCCTTGATCACCTGGCCGAGCAAGCTGGCCAAGCCGGCATTTTCGCTTTTGCTGCTCGATGCGCCGGGTGCAGGTTCAACGCCGCTCAATTACCTTGCCGGCCATGCGGCCTACGATTGCCATTTCGTCGGCATCATGGCGGGACTCAAGCATGATCTGACTCTCCTTCGCGGCAAGGCAGACCTGGTTTTCAACATGATCGCCGATGCCGATAACGGCAAGGAAGTGCTGCCGCTGGCTTTGGAACTGGCCGACCAGTTCGCGTGCCCCGTCGTCAATCACCCACGCAAGATACTGCAGACCGACCGGGCCTCGATTGCGCGCACGCTGGCAGATATTCCGCTCTGCCGGGTGCCAAAAACCAGGCGCTTTCCTGCTGCAGAGTTGGCGGGGGCTGCGGGCCTGCAGGCATTGAGCGAATTCGGCGCACCCTTCCTGATACGCTGCGCCGGCACACATGGCGGCGACGATTTCGAGAAAATTGATGATCCGGCGGCCGTCGACGACTTCGTCAAACGCAATCCGGATGCCACGATCTACGTCAGCGATTTTGTCGACTATCGTGCTCCGGACGGCTACTATCGCAAATACCGGCTGATTTTCCTCGACGATCAAATCCTGCCCTACCATCTTGCCATTCACGATCACTGGATGGTGCACCACTTTCGCACCGACATGGCGAACCAGGAATGGATGCGCAAGGAAGAGCAAGCTTTCCTGGAACATCCGCAATCGGTGTTCAGCGAAGCCCATTATGAATCCTTGCGCAAGGCATCAGCCGCGATCGGCCTCGACTACTGCGGTATCGACTGTTCGCTCGATCAGCACGGCAATATCGTCGTCTTCGAGGCGAACGCCACCATGCTCGTGCACGACGAGAAAAATCCGACCTTTGCCTACAAGAACCCCTACATCGCTAAAATCAAGCAGGCATTCGACCACATGTTGACGGTCAAAGCCGGCGGGCAGCGCTAAATCATGCATCACGATGCCATCAGCCGATCTGCGCAGCAGCGCGAAATCATCGATCTCGGATTGGTGCCTGTGCTGACGCATCTCAACACTTCGGCGTTGGCGGTACTCGCAGGAACGAATATCTTCATCACCGGCGGCACCGGCTTTTTTGGTCTTTGGCTGCTTTCGGCGCTGGACCATTTGAATCGCCAAGGTGCGCGCATTCGCGCCACGGTGCTGTCGCGCGATCCGGCGCGCTTCCTGCAAAGCCAGCCATATTGGGCAACCCGGGATTGGCTGGCATTCCATCGCGGCAATGTGCGCGATTTCGCGTTTCCGCAGGAGCGCTATGATCTCTTGATCCATGCCGCCACCGACACCTCGGTTGCGGCGCAGGCCAATCCCATGGAAATATTCGCCGACATTGTCGACGGCACGCGGCATGTGCTGGATTTTGCCGTGCAAAGCGGCATCAAGCGCACGCTGCTGACCAGTTCGGGGGCCGTCTACGGCCCCCAACCCGCCGACATCAGCCATATCACTGAAGACGCGCGCTTCGCTTGTGCGCCAGAATCCGCGGCAAGCGCCTACGGCGAAGCAAAGCGCGCCATGGAATTGCTTGGTACGCTCTACCATGCCAAATACGGTCTCGAATCGGTTATTGCGCGCTGTTTCGCCTTTGCCGGACCAGGACTTCCGCTCGACGGTCATTTCGCCATCGGCAATTTCATCAACGATGCGCTGTATGCCGATGCCATCATGGTAAAAGGGGATGGAACGCCTTTGCGTTCCTATCTTTACGGCGCCGACCTGTCGGTCTGGCTTTTGACTCTGCTGGCCATCGGCAAGCCAGCATATCCGTATAATGTAGGCTCGGATCAGGCCGTCAGCATCGCCGGCCTGGCCGATACTGTACGCGACGTGGTCGCACCAGAGAAAACATGCAATATCTCAGCACGCCCGGTGCAAGGGGCAGCGCGCCAGCAATACCTGCCGGCTATTGAGCGCTGTCGCAATGAACTCGGGCTCGATGTCTGGACGCCACTTAAACGAGCAATCGAACTGGCCGCGGCATATTGCAGGATTGAACAACGAAATGCATTGCCAGTTGCAACGATGAATCAACCAGGATGGAAATGATGAATGAACAACCGACCAAGGAGCAGTTGCGCGAGCAGATCGCTGCCCTGGTAACGCAATATGGTGCATTGGCCAGCAAGCCCACCGGTTTCTTCCCCGGCGTGACCACCATCCCGCCGGCCGGGAAAGTCGTCGGCGCAAGAGAAATGGAATTGATGGTCGAGGCATCGCTCGATGCATGGCTGACCACGGGCCGCTTCAACGACCAGTTTGAAGCCGGCCTGGCCAAGTTCATCGGCGTCAAGCATTTGATCACGGTCAATTCGGGCTCTTCGGCCAACCTTGTGGCATTCAATACCCTGACCTCACCCAAGCTCGGCGCCCGCGCGATCCAGCCCGGCGATGAAGTCATAGGCGTTGCTGCCGGCTTCCCCACCACGGTCAACCCCATCCTGCAATTCGGCGCAATTCCCGTATTTGTCGATGTGGAACTCGGCACCTACAACATCGATGCAACCAAGGTCGAAGCGGCCATCTCCGGCAAGACCAAGGCAATCATGCTGGCGCACACGTTGGGTAATCCGTACAACCTCGATGTGATCGTCGCATTGTGCAAGAAATACAATCTGTGGCTGGTGGAAGACTGCTGCGATGCACTCGGCTCCGCCTACAAGGGCCAGATGGTCGGCACTTTCGGCGACATCGGCACCATGAGCTTTTACCCCGCGCATCACATCACCATGGGTGAAGGCGGCGCGGTGTTCACCAACAACGGCGAATTGAAGCAGATTGCCGAGTCGTTTCGCGATTGGGGACGCGACTGTTATTGCGCGCCCGGCAAGGACAATACCTGCGGCAAGCGTTTCTGCTGGAAGCTCGGTAATCTGCCGGAGGGCTACGACCACAAATATACTTATTCGCACCTCGGCTACAACCTGAAGATCACCGACATGCAGGCGGCATGCGGCCTAGCGCAGCTTGACCGCGCCGCTGGATTTATCCAGGCGCGCAAGGACAATTTCGCCTATCTGAAAAGCCGCCTGCAATCCTGCGAAGAATTCCTCATTTTGCCCGAGGCAACCGAGCATTCCGACCCGTCCTGGTTCGGCTTCCCGATGACGTTGAAGCCTGAAGCCAACGCCTCACGCGTGGACCTGCTGACTTATCTCGACCAGCGCAAGATCGGCACGCGTCTGCTGTTTGCCGGCAACCTGACGCGCCAGCCCTACATGATCGGACGAAATTACCGCGTATCAGGCGAACTGACCAATACTGATCGTGTCATGAACGACACCTTCTGGATCGGTGTGTTCCCCGGCCTGACGCGAGAAATGCTCGACTTCTCGATCAGCAAGCTGGAAGAATTTTTCGGCGTCGGTTTCTGACCGCTGCCACCCTAATACGACATCAATAGAACACAATGGACTCACCTCAAGTAACCACTGACCTCGCAGCCGAAAAAATCAAGGTCAGCGAATTGATCGCCCAAGCGCTCGAAGCACTGGACATCCGCCATGTATTCGGCATCATCGGCGCGGGCAACGTACATTTATTCGAAGCCATCGCGCGCCACGGTTTCTCCGAGATCATCTGCGTCCACCATGAGCAGGCGGCAACCATGGCGATGCAAACCTATTACCGCACCTGCGGCAGGTTGGCTGCGGCATTGCTGACCACCGGCGCCGGATCGACCAACGGCGTGACCGGTGTCGTCTCGGCCTGGGCCGACTCGATCCCCGGCATCATCATTGCCGGCAATGAAAACTCGAAATTCACCAAGCTCGACAATCCCCTGCGCATGTGGGGCGTGCAAGGTTACGACTCGGTCGACATGGTGCGCAAGGTAACGAAATATGCAGAACGCGTCACCGATCCCACGCAGGCTGTGTACGAAATCCAGAAGGCGGCGCATATCGCCCTCGATCAACGTCCGGGCCCGTGCTGGATCGAAGTGCCGATGGATATCCAGTCGGCCCGCATCGCGCGCAACGACAGCGCGCAATTCAGCGCCCCTGCCCCAATCGATTACCGCGGCCCAGCCCTGTCACGGCAGGTAGAACATATTGTCACCGCTTTGCTTGCTGCAGAGCGCCCCCTGCTGTGGCTCGGCCATGGCATCCGCCTGGCTGGTGCGGAGCGCAAGATTGCGCCTCTGCTTGAGTTGCTATCGGTGCCTGCGCTGATATCCTGGGCCGGCATCGACATGATCGATTCTTCGCATCCACTGGTATACGGCCGCGCGGGCGTATACGGCCAGCGCTCCGCCAACTTCGTTTTGCAAAATTGCGATTACCTGTTGAACATCGGCGTGCGCATGGCGGTGCCGCAAATCGGCTATGACATCACGGAGCTGGCACGCGCAGCGCGCATCGACGTGGTCGATATCGATGCCGATGAGGTGAAGAAACATGCATCGCGCGTGACCGAGATGGTTGTGTGCGACGCCGCAGTTTTCATCGATGCGCTGGTCGAGCGCCTGCAACACGCTGTGATAAAACGCAAGAGCGAGTGGATCGCCCTGTGCGACCATTACCGCGAACAATTCCCCTGGGTCGATTCCGAGCACGACGACCGGGAAGGCTTCATGAATTCCTATCGCTTCATGGAGCGCCTCAATCAGTTCTTCAAGCCAAACCAGATCGTCGTGACCGATATGGGCACGGCACTACTGAGCGGCCACCAGGTGTTGCGCACAAAAAATGGCCAGCGCCTGATGACATCGACCGGCCTCGGCGAAATGGGTTTCGGTCTGCCGGCCGCTATCGGCGCATCGTTTGCGACGGAGCGCGGCGAAGTCATGTGTCTCAATTGCGACGGCGGCATGATGTTGAATTTGCAGGAGCTGCAAACCATTGTGCATCATCAATTGCCGATCAAGCTGTTCATTTTCAACAATGACGGCTACCTGATGATCAAGCACACGCAGCGCGCGATGTTCAAGTCCAGCCATGTCGGGACCGACCGCGCCTCCGGCGTTTCCTGCCCGGACTACACCAAGGTGGCGACGGCGTTCAATATGCCGGCTTACCAGATTCATACGTGGGACGAATGCGACAGCACCCTGGAACTGGTGCAGGCGGCCAAGGGTCCGGTCATTTGCGAAGTCTTCATGCATCCGGAGCAAGTGTTTTCACCCAAGCTGTCGCTTGTCGCCCGTGAGGATGGCACACTTGTTTCGCCGCCATTGGAAGACCTTTCGCCCTTGCTACCGCGCGATGTGTTGGAAAAGGCGATGCTGGATGGATTGCACGAGAAATCGAAATTGCTTTGATCGGTTCACAATAAGAAGGTGTTTAATAGGGTGAAGCCAGATGACAACAGCAAATAAACTCAGAATCGCCATCATTGGGTCGGGCAATATCGGCACCGACCTGCTGATCAAGGTCATGCGCTCCGAGCATTTGACCTGCACCCTGTTCGCCGGCCGCAATTTTAATTCCACCGGCATGAAGCGCGCCAACGCGCTCGGCGTCACCATATCCGACCGCGGCATCGAGGCCATCGTCAATGATCCGTCGATCTGCGACCTGGTGTTCGACTGCACCTCGGCCCATGCCCACGCCCAGCACTGGGCGGTACTGGAAAAACTCGGCAAGACCGTGATCGACATGACACCGGCCAAGCTCGGTGAATTCTGCATCCCGGCCATCAACGCCAAACAATGCCTGGCAAGCGGCACGCGCAACATCAACATGATCACCTGCGGCGGGCAATCGTCGATTCCGATTGCTGCAGCCATCTCGAGCGTGCACGCAAATATCGACTACATCGAAGTCGCGTCCAGCATTGCTTCTCGCAGTGCCGGCCCGGCAACGCGCTACAACCTCGACGAATACATTGAAACCACCCAAGACGCACTGCAACGCTTTTCCGGCGCCAAACGCACCAAGGCAATTCTGATTCTCAATCCCGCCCACCCGCCCATCGACATGCAGACCACGATCTATGCCAAGATTGCACAGCCCGACCTGCCGGCGATCCGCGCCGCGGTGGCCGCCATGGTGGAGACACTCAAGACGTATGTGCCGGGCTACCAATTGATTGTCCCACCTACCGTCGAAGGCGACAAGGTAACCACTACCATCAAGGTTCTCGGCGCCGGCGACTACCTGCCGCAATATGCCGGCAACCTCGACATCATTAACTGTGCCGCTATCGCGATGGCAGAGATGATCGCACAGTCCACTTTTGCTGCCGCTTCTGCTTCGTCCAAGGAGGCTTGACATGGCCAAGAAAATTCTCATCAGCGATCCGACCCTGCGCGACGGAAATCATGCGGTGCGACACCAGCTGAGCCGCGAAAGCTTCGTCGCCTACTGCAAGGCAGCGGAAGCTGCCGGTGTGCCGATTGTCGAAGTTGGCCACGGCAACGGCCTGGGGGCCTCGTCCCTCCTCGTCGGCGAGTGCAGCCTGAGCGACGACGAAATCCTTTCCCTGTCGCGACAGAACCTCAGCAAGTCGCGACTGGGCATCCACGTCATACCGGGTTTTTGCACCATCAAGAACGACTTGGCAAAAGCGGTCGAAGCCGGCGTTGACGTATTCCGTATCGCATCGCATTGCACCGAAGCCGACATCACCGACCGCCACATCGGCTATGTGCGCGAAGCAGGCAAGGAAGCATTCGGCGTGCTGATGATGAGCCATATGGCGTCACCGGGCATCCTGCTTGAAGAAGCCAAGAAAATGGAATCCTACGGCGCCGAAGCGATCATCATCATGGATTCAGCCGGCGCCTACTTCCCTGAAGATGTCACCGAGCGTATTTCAACTCTGGTCGACGGTTTGTCCATTCCAGTCGGCTTCCATGGCCACAACAACCTCGGCATGGCAGTCATCAATTCGGTCAATGCCGTCAATGCCGGTGCGACGATTATCGACGGCACCATACGCGGTTTCGGCGCCGGAGCAGGCAACACCCAGCTTGAAGTGCTAGTGGCAGTGTTCGAACGCATGGGTTTTGAAACCGGGATCGACCTGTACAAAATCCTCGACGCGGCCGATATCGCTGAGAAAGAATTCAATCCTGTCGCGCCGAGCATTTCACCGCTGTCCATCGTCAGCGGGCTGGCCGGTGTATTTTCCGGTTTTGCCAAGCCGGTGGGGCGCGCTGCCGTGGATTACAACGTTGATCCGCGCGACATCTTTTTTGCACTGGGCAAGCGCAATGCGGTGGCAGGCCAGGAGAGCCTGATCATCGAAGTAGCGCGAGACCTGGCCGCCGAAAAAGGCAGCTTGCAGGGTGCGCAAACAACGGCAAAGAAAGGCTAATCATGCACGCAGACCGCTACGCCGAAATTCGCCGGGATTGCCTCTCTGCCGTCGCCAAGCAGGCCGACGTGCGCACAAAGTTGGGCTTTCAACACCTTGCCGTCACTGGCGGCACGGGGTTTCTCGGTACGTGGATTGCCGAAACCGTGGCCGCGCTGAACGATGAATATCACCTAGGCATCACGGTCGACCTTTATGCTCGAAATACAGGTGATTGGGCGAAGAAGTATCCCCATCTTGCCGCGCGCGCAGATTTGAACCTGAAATCGCAGGATGTACGCTCACCGTTCGAATTTGCCCGCAACACGAATTTCGTGGTGCACGCCGCCGGCATTCCGAACAATCGCGTGCACTCTTCCGATCCCCTGCGTGTGCAGCAAACCACCGTACTGGGCATGAATAACGCACTTGAGGCAGCCACGCAACTGGATAACCTTGTGCGCTTCCTCAATGTCAGCTCGTGCCTGGTAAGCGGCACGCCGAACCGCCCCGGCGCCTTGAAGGAAAGCGACTTCTTCCCGCTTGCCTGTGCCCAGTTGCATACGATATATGCGGAATCGAAACGTGCTGCCGAAAGCCTGGCGACCATTTACCGCAGCCAGTTCCGCATGCCGGTCAGCACAATTCGTCCATTCACCTTTGCCGGACCCTACCAGGAACTCGATCGCCCCTGGGCATTGAACAACTTCCTGCGCGACGTACTCACCGGCGGTGAGGTGCGTATCCATGGCGACGGCTCGGCGCGGCGCAGCTATCTGTACGGGAGCGACGCGGCTTGGTGGACGTTGGCGGCGCTGGTCAATGGCGAAAACGGCGCTGTGTACAACATCGGCAGCGGCAATCCGGTGTCGCACCAGGATCTGGTGGCGATCATCGGCGAGCATGTGTCGCCAAAGCCACGTGTCGTTACCAATACGGCGCCATCGAAACAGCGGCAGCAGGACGACTTGTTTCCCGATATCGAACTGACCCAGCATGCACTTGGTGTAACGCAAACCTGTTCCCTCGAGCAAACCGTCGACAAGACCTACCGCTGGTTCGTATCAAGTAGATAAATAAGATTGAATCTGCGCGAGCGTAGTCTCGCGCATGTCGGCACCCTGCTCGCGTGCCTTGTGCCATTCAACGATACGGTCTATCGTCTGCTCGATATTCCATCGCGGCTTCCAGCCAAGCTCACCGCGCGCCTTGGAACAATCAAGCTTCAAATAGTGAGCCTCGTGCGGGTGCGGCGCGCCATCCAGTGCCCAACTGGCGCCGTCACCCCAGGTTCTGGCAATGCGATCAACAATCCAGGCCACCGGCTTGACGTCACCCTCGTATGGCCCGAAATTCCAGCCTTCGCCGAAGGCAACGCCTTCCTTGTGCAGTTTCTGGGCCAATTGCAAATACCCGGACAAGGGCTCCAGCACATGTTGCCAAGGCCGTATGGCGTCGGGATTGCGGATCAACACCGGCTCGCCAAGTTCAATTGCCCGCAATATGTCGGGAATCAGACGGTCACGCGCCCAATCTCCCCCACCGATCACGTTGCCTGCACGCGCGCTGGCGAGCGCAATGCCGTGCTCAGCGTATTTCGCCGGATTGAAGTAGGAATTGCGATAGGCAGACGTGACAAGTTCGGCGCACGCCTTGCTGTTGCTGTAGGGGTCATAACCGCCAAGCCGGTCATTTTCCCGGTATCCCCAGGCCCATTCCTTGTTCTCATAGCATTTGTCGCTGGTCACATTCAGCACCGCGCGCACGCCGCTTGTGGCACGCACTGCGTCAAACAGATTGACCAGACCAAGCACATTGACGGCATAGGTCTCGGCGGGCTCCTCATAGGAATATCGCACCAACGCCTGTGCCGCCAGATGCAGCACAATTTCAGGCTTGGACTCGGTCATTGCCTGTTTCAATGCTGCCGCGTCTCGGATATCGCCAATGACCGAGCGCATGCCCGCACCGACTTGTGCCGCCTCGAATAAATTCGGTGTGGAAGGTGGCGGCAATGCGTAACCGGTCACTTCTGCACCAAGAGATTGCAACCAGAGGCCAAGCCAGCCACCCTTGAAGCCGGTATGGCCGGTCAGGAATACGCGCCGGCCTTTCCAGAATCGCTTGTCGATCAAATTTTCCAAGGCGCTTTCCCGCTTTCCCACAATTCTTCGAGATAAACCTTGTCGCGCAGCGTATCCATGGGCTGCCAGAAGCCCTTATGGAAATACGCCTGCAGTTGCCCATCGGCTGCGAGGCGTTCCATCGGCGTGCGCTCCCAGATCGTTTCGTCTCCTTCGACAAAGTCCAGAACCTTGGGAGACAAGACAAAAAAGCCGCCGTTGATCCACGCGCCGTCGCCTTGCGGCTTTTCCTGGAAACTCGATATGGCAGAGCCGTCGAGGATCAGCGCACCGAAGCGCCCCGGCGGTTGGGTCGCGGTCAGCGTTGCGAGCTTGCCGTGCTGCTTGTGAAACTCGATCAGTCCGGAAATATTAACGTCGCTGACACCGTCGCCGTAGGTCATGCAAAACATGTCGTCGTCGGCCACATAGCGCGCGACCCGCTTCAGGCGCCCGCCGGTCATGGTGTCGTCGCCGGTATCGATCACGGTCACCTTCCAGGGTTCGGCGTGGCGGCTATGCACTTCCATCTGGTTGTTCTTCATGTCGAAGGTGACGTCAGAGGTGTGCAAGAAGTAATTGGCAAAATATTCTTTGATGACATAGCCGCGGTAGCCGCAACAAATCACGAATTCGTTGATGCCGTGTTGCGAGTAACTGCGCATGATATGCCACAGGATAGGTTTGCCGCCTATCGTGACCATCGGTTTCGGCTTGACCACCGTTTCTTCGCTCAGGCGCGTTCCGAGACCGCCTGCAAGAATGACCGCTTTCATTTGTTCTTCTCCTCACTTACGCTTAGCGGACAACGTCGTTAAAAATTTCTTCGCACTCGACATCGAGCAACGCACTAATCCTTTCGCTCGCAGGTGCGTGGCCGGCTTGCGCTGTCGATGGCGAACCGGAGGCCGATACTTTGGGTTCTCCATCGATGAAAGTTGCAAAAAACCGGCTCATGACGTGCGCCACGCCGCGCTCGGTCACTTCGCGCAAATCCGACGCGAGGTATTGCCCAAACGATGCACCATGCGACACAATTTCAAAAGACGGGAAATATTGGACATGATTGTAACGCGACTCGATTTCGCCGCATACGGCACGCAACACGGACTTCGAGTAACTTGATGCTTCCAGCACGTTATTTGCAGTATAAGTCGCCACCAGCGGGACCGGTGACACGGTCAAAATGATCTTCAGTGCAGGATTGACCTGCTGCAAGCCGATGATCAAACCTTCGAGATCAGCGCTGACTTCCGGGTAGTTGAGATTGCGGAATCGATGCAAATTCGCGTCATAAGCCCCCTTCGCAGTGCCGGGGCAAACCGGATAGGTGTAACCGCCCTCGGCGTGGTACCACGATTCCGTCAGGCCCAGCGTGAACACGAACACGTCGGTCGTCTCGAACATCTTCCTGACGCAGGCCAGGTGATAAATGCGATCGCTGCGTGCTTCCTGCCAATCGGCAAATCCCTGCGGAATCGCATTCGGCCGCAGCAAATCATAAATGCGCCCGTCCTGCTCGGCAAAGTCCTCGATCATGGGCACCAGCCCAAACGCCTGCTTGAACAGTTCGATGCACTGGCGCGCCGTGTAGAGGTTGCCGTAGCGCGCGGAAAACAAGCGGTAACTCTCGACCTCGCCGCCGAATTCGATCATGAGGGGATGCGGTGTTTCGGCAATATACGTGCTGCGTCCCGCCTTGTTGAGATAACGTGCGATATGCTGGGCGAAGCAGCTGCCGGCTGTCGCAATCTTGCTCGATTCGGTCAGCTTGAACTTTGGCGTGCCGCCGAGTGCGACATCGCGCCAGGGCTCATTGGAGACAAAACGTTTCCAAAAATTTTGATCCGGCAGGTTGGAATAAGGATGCATCGCGTTCCCTTTCTAGGCGCTGGCCACGGCCTGCATTTGCTGCAACACCAGCTCGCCATAGGCTTCATTGCCATGGGTGGCACCGTAGGTCAGTTCGTCATTCAATGCGCCATCGGGACCAAGCGCATCCGGCGGGCATTCAAGCATGGCGACGTTGAACACCTTTAAAGATTCACTCAGCAAGCGGATCGACAGCAGGTAATACTTGACGCGGATCGAGAGTGGCGTAATGCCATCGCGTTCGATCAGTTCGCGAAATACCTCTGGCGCCTGATTGATCCTGGCTTCCGAAGCAACGGGTGGCGGCGGGGCAACATGCACGATGCGCATGGTCGGCAGCTTGTTGCGCATCATGGCCACACAGGCAATGGCTGGGCTCAGTGCCTTTTCGACTTGCCGTTTGATGACTTCAAATGGAATCGGTTGCCGGCCGGGGAGCAGAGCCAGGTCCGGGCGCCAGGGGAGTTGGAAGTCATAGGGTGTCTCGTGCTGCACGAGCGAAAGCATCGAATGTTCGTTTCCGTGCATGAAGGAAAACAGGATGTTCCCTTCCTGCAGCGCTTCCAGCGACAGCAGCAAATTGACGTAGCCCTCGGCCGCGAGCAATTGCTTCTGTCCATCCGGCTGGTTGCGAATTTCTGCGACACTGCCCCAGCCTGTAGCACGCGACACGACAAAAGCCTTCATACGACCTTCGTGAACCAGTGCCGGCTTGGCCTCGACATCAAAGAAAGCGCCGCCGCTGGTCATTTCCGACCAGTTTTGATGCGTCATCGCCAACGCGCCTGCGCTTGCGGCCTTCAGGACGTTGATCACGTGACTCATGCCCAGCACGTAAATCATACTTGAGCCTTCCGGTAGACGAATTCAAATTCATCCATATTCTGGTTGCGACCCAGATTCCATTCAGCAAAGGTCTCGCTGATCAGGCTGAAATTCTTTGGAATCGGGAAATCTCTGGCAGACACCAGGCTCACCTTGGTGTGGTTTATATGGAAAAACCAGCCGCGAGCCTTGATCAGCTTGGCCGCCTGCAAGACATAGTGCTCTATCGTTTCGGGCGACATTTCGGCGAGGCTGTAGGAATTGAATACCAGATCACACGAGTCGTGATCCAGCTTGTCGATCTGGAAATTCGGCATCAGCACGATGTCGTATTCAGCCAGTGTGGCGGCGTTGAATTCGGCCTCGCCATACAACAACACTTTCTTGTCCGGAAATGCCTTGAGGAGGTAATAACTGGTCAGGGCCAGGTTTTCCGGCAGGTCGAAGTCAACGTAGACCGCATTGGTTACGTCGCGAACCACGTAATACGCCATGCCGCCGAATCCGCCGCCGATTTCCGCGACCACCTTCTTGTCTGGAACATCCTGCAGCATGTCGGCGATGCGGTTTGCGTAATAATGCTGGTAATCGGCGCCCGATTTGATGAATTGGCCATCCACATAGTAGCCGTAAGGATTGCCTATCAAAGGCGAGCTCAGGCTCGCAATCGGATAGCGCTCGCCGGTCAATTTCTTCCAGAGATTGAAACGGTGAATGGAATCGTTCAAAAACAGATGCCGATGTTCGTGCGCGATGGGGCCGGAGAAAAATGCGCTTTGCATGTCCACCGGCACGCCCACCAATCCCGTGCTGCAGGAATCGCGCCAGAAATTGCGATAAATCTTGTCCAGCTCAGGCAGGTTTTCGGTTTCCAGCGCACGAATCACCCCACGCAAATTGTGCTTGTAGATGGGTAGCCATAAATTGCTTGGACGGAATACAGCCGGTCCGCGCTCCAGTTCGGCCGATGCCTTGCGATACGAAACCAGAATGCGCTGCAAAATCGCCGTGTCGTCCCCCGATTGATCGAGCCGGTCGGCGAAGCAACGATTGATATCCAGGTTGGCGATATAGTGGGGGTCACTCCGGTAGCCTGCGCTGGTTGCCACAATGCCGGCCAGTGCTTGCCGTGCCGCAGCAAGCTTGGGCCGCGAAGATACGATGGCTTCAAAGTTGGCGCTGGCCTGTTCCATGTAGGGAGCCGAACGCAAGATCGCCAGGTTATTTTCCGCTCCGGTGAAGTCAGGCCGCAGGCTGACAGCCGTGGAAAAGCATTGCATCGCCTCTGCATTGCCACCCAGTGCAGCGTAGGCGCAACCAAGGTTCGAATAGGCCTCCACCAAGCTCGCATTCACGGTGAGCGCATCGGTAAAATGGATGATGGCGTCCATATGATTTCCACCCTGGTAAGCAATCAGGCCCATCAACTGTAATGCGGTAATATTGCGTGGATCCCTGGTCAGTGCCTGATGCGCGAGAGCGCTCGCCTGCGCCGCGTCCCCTTGTGCGTGCAATTGCAATGCATGCACCGCCATATCGCTCGCACTCGGCTCGGCAGCCTTCGATTGGGGTTCAGTCGCTTGGGGGTCAGTCGTTATTGCAAGCGCAAGTCGATTGATTTTGTGGATCACGACGTCCACCTCAGAGGCCGCGCCCTCGATCGATTGCGCGCAATGAAGCAGTTGAAAGTCACCGGCAGGCAATGCCTGCTCAATCGAAGCGACGATCGCTGCGATGGAGGTCGACTGCCCTGCCTTGTCACCCTCACTTCTCAATCCAAGGCAATTCGAAATCACCAGGTGGCCATTGGGGCGCAACACACGGAACCATTCATCGATCGCACCCGTCACATTTTTCCCCGACGGGTAGAAATCGCTGACATAGACCACATCCTGGCTTGACGACTCGAAGGGCAGATGCACGCCGTCATACCCGGAATACCCCGGTTCCACACCGATGGCACGTTCATCAATCGGCTTGAGCGTCGCGTGTCCCTGATGACGGTAGCCGATATGGAGCATGGCGTCGCCGCTGAAATACTTTCGGTAAATGCCGTTTTCCTGGAAGCGCCGGTAGGCTCTCTCGACTAACGGATATCGTTCCCAATGGTTAATGGATGGCATTGCCGTATCGTCCTCTTCAAAGAACTTCAACAATTCGTCCAGCACGAAAATCCCCGTGCGTACTTTTTCCTGGGCCAGTTTTCCAAAGCAGCTCCTGACGAACTGCTTGAAACGATTACGCACATCCAGATCGCCAGAAAAATACTCGTCCGCCGCCATGCGAAACATGCGTAGATCAATCAGATAACGTTGCAATTCGTCAAATTCCGCTACGTAACCACAATTGTTGCGACGATTGTTGGCAACCGGCGCGGCCAGATAGCGCAACGTGCCGGACGTACGAAATAGTATGTCCAGCGCACGGAAGATATGCGGGTAAGCCGTGCCGATTGCATAGCGCGACAGCGGCACCTTGTTCCAGCTGGCCCGCTTGATGGCGATCGAACTGATATAGCCAAACAGGGAAGCGGTCATGGTACAGGCATCGAGATACGCCATGACATCGTCCTGCCGGTCAAAATGAAAATAGCGCGATTCACCGCGCAGGAATTTCAGATAGCCGGTCGGCTGCAATTGCAGGTCGCAATCGACGGCATCGGCCATGATGACGTCCGGCTCGTCCTGTGCCATCGCATGCAGCATTGCCTGGATTGCCCCCGGCACCAGCGTATCGTCACTGCCCAGCAGCCAGAAGTATTCTCCGCGCGAATATGCAACGATTTCCAGCATGTTCCGGTCGAAGCCAACGTTCAAGTCGCGCGCCACGTAGTGCAGATTGGGGTAATCACGGGCCAATTGTGCGACGATCTGCGCGGTATTGTCGGTTGAGTGATTGTCGCAAACCACGATTTCGACATCCTCGGAATCCGCCTGCGCCATGACGCTCTGAAGCGCGGCACCGATATAGGGCGCGCGGTTATAGGTCGGAATGCAAATCGACAATTTCATGTGGCTGTTTATCCTCTATGTGCCCTGCCGCCGAATGGATCGATGAACGATGTAAAACGCACCATCGGCACTCTGCACACTATCGGACAACTTGGCGGAAAGCAAATTATCGAGCATCGATCCAAAGCAGGGCCAATTCTCGCCTTGTTCTCGCCTTGTTCTCGCCTTGTTCTCACTCTGTTCCCTTGCCCACGCTCATGCGCCCGTCACAGGCTGGCCAGGACCTTGTTGCGAAAGGTCAGGAATGAGGCAATATAACGCGCGTCGCGCGACTGGATGAACGCCATCTTCAATGCATTGGCGATGCGCATTTCGTGGTCGAGAAAAGACGCCGGGATGCCGCTGCGCGTGATCGCAAACGGATCGTACGCCTTTGTGGAAAGTTGATAACAAAGCAATATCAAGGTCGCCAACCGTTCCATCATGAACACTTTCAGTCCCACCGGGCCTACTCGCGCATGATATTCGGTCGCCGCGTTCAGGCTGCGGGCGAATGGCCCCTCCTCGGCTTCCGAAATCGCGAACAAATGCTCACCCATCTCAAGCCAGCGCTGCCAGAATGCCGGCTTGGCTACCATATAGTTGGAGAAAATCGAGGTATTGAAGTCGCAAACGACCGTGCTGAGATCGATTTGCATGCCCATGCCGGTGACAAATTGCTGCATGGCCGGCATCAGGCCCGCGTGGTTTGCCTCGCCATGCTCGAACACGTTAAGGAAAAACGCAGCCTGTTCGATGAATGGCGAAAAAAGATAGACGTCCGCTGGATGCGCATCGATGAATTCATTGACCTGGACCCCGGTCAAACCGGTCTTCTGGCCAAATTTCGGCGAAAAGAATCCGTAATAAGCGTCCGCTTCAAGCTGGTTGGATTTGAGGAAGGTACGCATCGGCCAATATTCGCGCCAATCAGGACGTTCGTTGCGCGCGTTATCGAGTGGAATAAAGCGCGGGTCGAGCGCGGCCTTGCTCGCTTCGTCGTAATAAATTTGGTAAATGAATTGGCGTGGCATGGTTACTCAGCGTAGCTTGTCGCGCAAAGCGGAATACGCGCTCAGATATTGCGGGAAGCCCTGCTCGCGCATGGCAATTTTCAGCGCGTCGCTGATCACGGCGTCTTGCCGGTTTTCCCCCAACTTCGTGGCGGACCAGGCGCAATCGAAGGTGTTGTAGCAGCAAACCTTCCAGCGTGGGTCGATGGTCAGCAGCAGTGAAACCATGCGCTCCATAAAAAACACCTTGCGCTGCACGCCTTCATAATTCGTGTCGGCGGTGAGGGCCTGTTTCATCGGCGTGTCTTCCCCTTCGCAAACGGCGAACAGTTTTTCGTTCAAACCCAACCAAAGCCGCCAAAATGCAGGGCGGGCAACGAAATAATTGCTGAAAACGATCTGGCGTGAATCCATGATCAAGGCGCCGAGATTGAGCGGCATGCCGATCGATTCGAGGAAGGATTCACATGCAGGAATGAAACCGGGATCAAACACCTCGTTCTGTTCAAATACGCTGAGGAAAAAGGCGCCCATGTCAGGCTGCGGACTGAATGTGAAGACGTCTGAATCTGGTGACTTATTCTTAATAAAATCAACAACTTGCGAATGATTCAAACCTATTTTCTCAGGAAATCGTGGCGAGAAGAAACCGTAAAGACAATCGTCGTCGAGGGACTGTTCGAGCAGAAAATTACGAATAGGCCAATACTCGCGCCAATCATTGCGTTTGCTATTAAGGTTGTCGAGAGCGAGATAACCTGGCGACAAACCCTCCAGCGTTTTTTGCGAATAGACGATTTGATACAGCTTGATGTCGCTCATGGGTGCTTGAATTTCGATGGGTATCCGACGCGTAGTTTGCAGTAGAACGCATCTCATGCAATGCCGTCAAGCCGCTTGCGGTTAAACTTGCAGGAGGTTCAGACCGAAGTATCCGAGAAAAAAAGCGCCTTGTAGTTCAAAAAATAGGCTGTTGAAACCTCAGTGCTCGGGGCATCAAGGATTCGCCGATAGCTTAGGATAGGAACTTTCACCGCTCAGACGCAAGGCTCCGACATCCAGAGCATAGCGCCGTAGCGAGGCTGGGAATCTAAACAGGCACCATGAAACCCGATAATTCTTCATTGCAGGAACACGAACCGGCCACGCACTTGCTTGCAACCGCAATCAGTCACCACCAGGCTGGGCAGTTTGCCGAGGCGGAGCGGCTATATCGAGTCCTGCTGCAGAAAGATCCCGCCCACCCCGACGCCAACCACAATCTCGGCATATTGGCCGGACAGGTTGGACATGCCGAGGGTGGATTACCCTTTCTTCGAAATGCCGTCACGACGTCGCCAGATCGCGAGCACTATGCACTGTCCTACTCGAACGCCCTCCTGACACTAGGCAAGTCAGAGGATGCACTGCATTTTCTTGAATCCGCAATTGATCGCGGTTTGAACACGGCCGCATTACGCTGCAATCTCGGCAACGCAGCACGCGCGCTCGGCCAATTCGATCGTGCAAAGAATAATTTCCAAGCCGCTCTAGCACTCGAGCCTGGCCATGCACTTGCGCACTACAATCTTGCCACGATCCTGCAGGACACGGGCGACTTTGAAGGTGCTGTCGCGGGATTTCGCCACGCATTGATGCAAAACCCTGCGTTCGCGGAAGCCCACAACAACCTCGGCATATGCTTGCAGGCGCTCCAGCGCCCTGACGACGCGATCGCCAGTTTCCGCGACGCGCTCAAGGCGAACGACAACGATGCCGACGCGCACTTCAATCTAGGCAACGCTTTGGATCTGGCCGGGCAATCTGAAAGCGCCCTGGCAAGCTATCACAAAGCGTTTGCACTTGACCCAACGCATGTTGAGGCCCTGAACAGAATTGGATTGATCGCGCTAAAACTCGGCCGACTCGATGAATCCGAGCGTAGCCTGCGACAAGCGTTGGCATTGAAACCGCAAGTCGCGGATGCACACAACAATCTGGGCAACACCTTACATGCGCTCCAACGTCGCGAAGAAGCCATCGCCAGTTATCATGGCGCAATTGCGCTGAGGCCGGATTATCCCGAGGCATTGAGCAATCTCGGCAATATCTATTTCGAACAAGGGGATTTCCATGCTGCAGAGCAGTCCTGCCGACAAGCACTGGCAATCAACCCCGACCTGCTCCAAGCACATCTGAACCTGGCCAATGCGCTCCAGGCACTCGGCGCGTGGGACGAGGCCGTTGCACACTATCGCGTGGTTCTGCAACAACATCCTGATTTCGCCGATGCGCACTATAATTTGGGCAACGTCTTGCAAAAGCTCGAACGTCTTGACGAAGCCGAAGCAAGTTATCGACAGGCGCTTGAATTCAAACCGCACTTCGCCTACGCTCACAACAACCTCGGCAACGTCCTGCGCCAGCTCGGCCGTTTGAACGAGGCGGCGCAAAGTTACCACCACGCCATTCAATTACAGCCCGACTACGCCGAAGCGCACAATAATTTGGGAATTGCGCTGCAATCCTTCAATCTGATCGAGGCGGAAGCCCATTGCCGCAGGGCTCTGGAGCTTAATCCACGGCTTACCGAAGCGATGGTGTTCCTGGCGGACATCTTGTCCAATCGCGGAGAATTTGTCGATGCCGAGGCATGGTTGCATCGGGCCATGCAGATCAATCCGGCCATGAGCGACGCATGGGCGGGCATTCCGACGCTGCGAAAAATGACTGAGTCAGATCACCAATGGATCGCCCGTGCACAGGAATTGATCAAGCTGCCATTACCGGCAAGAAGCATGGCCTATCTGCGCCATGCGATGGGAAAATACCATGACGACATCAGGCAATACGAATTGGCGTTCATAAATCACCAAACTGCGAATGACGCGAGCAAGCAATATGCGCCCCGCTACGACAGGCGCCAAGCGGAGCATTTAGCCGATCTGGTCATGGCAGGATTCAGCAAGGAATTTGTCGACGGCCCGCATTCCGGCGCGAATGCATCGACCCGGCCGGTGTTCGTCGTCGGCATGCCGCGTTCCGGCACGTCCCTCGCCGAACAAATCATTGCGGCCCATCCTGCGGCTTTTGGCGCCGGCGAGCTCTTTTTCTGGGAGCCGGCGCTGCATGGCTTCGACCTGCATGGCGCGAACGTGGAGAGCCAATTGGCCGCGCTCGCCGGAAATTTCCTTTCTTTGCTCGACAAATGTTCGCCGGAAGCCCAGCGCGTGGTTGACAAGATGCCGACCAATTTCAGATGCCTGGGTTTGATCCGGGCAGCGTTTCCGCACGCAAAGATAATTCATATGGAACGCAATCCGGTCGACACCTGCTTGTCGATCTATTTCCAGCATTTCGACGCAGCACATCCCTACGCCAATGACCTCGACAATCTCGCGCATCAATTTAGGCAATATCGTCGCATCATGGCGCACTGGCGAGATGTCTTGCCGGTGCAAACCCTGCTTCACGTTCCCTACGAAGGTTTGGTAGAAAACCAGGAACACTGGACACGCATCATGCTGGAATTCGTTGATCTTCCCTGGGACGCTCGCTGTCTGGATTTCCACCTCAAGGAGCGCACTGTCGGCACTGCAAGCAAGTGGCAAGTCAGGCAAAAAATGAATCGGACCTCCGTCGAGCGCTGGCGCAACTATCAACAGTTCGTTGGCCCGCTCCTCGGCCTGCTGGACTGAAATTCAAAGCGGCGCCTCGGACATGAATGTGAAAAACACAAACCGCAATTCGCTGTGCCCTTGTGGCAGCGGCAAAAAATATAAACACTGTTGCGCGATCAAGGACAGTCCGTTGGCGGCGCGCCATACCGCAGACTCCGTCGAACTGGCGCAAGAACTCAGGATGTCCGGGAAAAAAATATTGTCGGAGCAGATGTGCGAAAGGCTCTTGTCAACCAATCCGCGCGACGGCAAGGCACTGCACTTGGCTGGGTTGCTCGCCTTCGAAAGCGGGGCCATCGAACGCGCTGTCAATTTGCTGCGATCAAGTGCCAACGCATGCCCCGAAGATGCATCGATTTTGAGTGACTTGGGCGGCCTGCTCAACGTGCGCGGACGTCTCGTGGAGGCGACCGCATGTTTCCGGCAGTCGCTGGCGCTCGATGCATCCGATGCGCGAACACATTACAACCTCGGATGCACACTTCAAGGGCTCGGCCTCTTGACCGAGGCCCAAGCAAGCTACCGGCAAGCATTGCAACTGGCGCCCGCAACCACGGAACTGCTCTGCAATCTTGGCGGGTGTCTGCAGATGCAAGGAAAAAGTGCAGCCGCAATTGCATGTCTTCGCCAAGCGCTGACATTGAGCCCACGCGACGTCAACGTGCTCAACAATCTCGGCGCCGCGTTGCAGGCGGCAGGCAACATTGCCGAGGCAAAATCGTGCTTCCAGAGCGCAATTGCACTTGATTCCCGTTCGGCCATCAGCCATGTGAACATGGGGATGGCCTATCAGGACGAGGGACAGTACCAACAGGCTGCGGCTTGCCAGCGAGCCGCGCTCTCCATTGAACCGCAACTGGCGGAAGCGCATTATGCCTTGGGTGTCGCCTTGCATGGATTGCGTAAGCTTGAAGAAGCATGTGACTGCTACCGGCGCGCGATTGCGATCAATCCGTCACACATAAGAGCGCACGACAACCTTCTGATGACGCAACAATTCATTCCAGCCGTCTCGGCGGAGCAGTTGCTCGCATCGCACAAGGAATTCGCCGCACAATTTGAAACGCCGTTAAGGCGCAGTTGGCCGAAGCACGCCAACGTTCGCAGCCACGCAAAACGCCTCAAGGTCGGCTATGTTTCCGGCGATTTTCGCACCCATGCCGTTGCCCATTTCATCAAGCCCATATTGCGCCACCACGACCGCAATCAATACGAAGTTTTCGCTTACGGCACGTGCCAAAAGCAAGATGCCGTCACCGACGAAATAATTGCCATGGTTGACCAATCGCAACCTACATTTGGCATGACCGATCAGCAAATGGCCGGCCAAATCCAGGCTGACGGTATCGACATTCTGGTCGATCTGTCAGGCCATACGGCCTATAACCGCCTGCTGGTATTTGCGCAAAAGCCGGCGCCAATCCAGATTGCCTATGTCGGTTATTTGAGCACGACAGGCCTGGGGGCGATGGACTACCGCATTACCGACAAGCTGGCGGAACCCGACGGGTTTGATCGCTATTACACGGAGAAATTGCTGCGAATGCCGGACAGCATGTGGTGTTTCGAACCGCCAACGGACGATCTCGCTATATCGCCGCTGCCTGCGCTTCAGAATGGCTTCCTGACGTTCGGCTCTTTCAATAGCGTCGACAAGATCGATATTGAATCCATCAAATTGTGGTCCATACTGCTGAGAGAACTTCCTAGTGCGCGCATGCTGTTCATGGCGGCACCCGAGGTGCGCCCGCATTTCATCGAGCAGTTTCGCGAGCACGGCATTGCGACAAGCCGAATCGAATATTTCGGAAAATTACCGCCAGGCGAATTCCGTAAAATGATTCAGCGTGTGGATATCAGCCTCGACTCATTTCCGGTGAACGGCGCAACGACCACGTGCGAATCCCTCTGGCAAGGGGTACCTGCCCTCAGTCTCAGCGGAGAACGATTCCTTTCGCGAAACGGACTGAGCATCCTGGGCGCGGCAGGGTTGCCTGATTTTTCTGCACGCACACAAAAAGAATTGATCGATACTGCGCTTCTGTTAGCCGACAACCTGCCTATCCTGGCCAACATCCGCAGCGGCATGCGCGAGCATCTGCTTGCAGCGCCCCTGCTCGATCAACGGCAGTTTGTTCAAAATCTTGAGGCGCTTTATCGCGAAACATGGATAACATGGTGCAACAACCATAACTGAAACAGGAAGTGCAAGAATTGATAAGTGTGGCCGATTCAACACCACATATATATAGCACGTAGCGCCGGCGCAGCAAGCACGACACTCGCATCCATCCCCCCGATCAAAGAAATAAACCTGGCTCGCCTTGAGCGTCAGCACCAGGAGTCCGCCCATCCGTGAACATCGCGCCGGACAAATATTCCGCGAAAACGCTAAAGAATTACTCACATGCAACCGATGATGCAGGTAATCGGTTCAGAATTTCGAACGGGTCGAAAAAATAAAGTTGCTCCACTCTAAATTTTTTCGTGTCCGTGTCGATAAAGATATGTCGATGGTCACTTGCGATGCATCAAATGCAAAACCAAAGCTGGCTGTAACTGAACCGGAACACCAGATCCACTTAGGAGAAACACCATGTCTTCATACATCAATACCAACGTTGCGTCGTTGAACGCCCAGAATAATCTGGCCAACTCGCAGGGCGGCTTATCGCAAGCGTTGGAACGCCTGTCTTCCGGTTTGCGTATCAACAGCGCTGCAGACGATGCAGCAGGATTGGCGATCTCCACTCGCATGAGTTCCCAGATCAATGGTCTGACCCAGGCTGCACGCAATGCCAACGATGGTATTTCACTGGCACAAACTGCCGGTGGCGCGCTGACTTCGGTCAATGCCAACCTGCAAACCTTGCGCCAATTGGCAGTCGAGTCGGCAAATGCAACGAATACCTCTTCGGATCGCAAAGCACTCAACGCCGAAGCGCAGCAATTGGTATCGGAAATCCAGAATACGGCGACCACGACCCAGTTCAACGGTCAAAACCTGCTCGACGGTTCATTTACAGCACAGCAATTCCAGACTGGTGCAAACGCCAATCAAACCATCACCGTCAGCGTTGCCGGCGCCACGACCAGCACGCTCGGTAACTTCGGCGGCGCAGGCACTTCGGCAGTGACATCGACTGCATGGTCGGTAGCCGACAGTATCATCATCAACGGCGTGACGATTGGGGCTTCGAATTCCACGTCGGCACCAGGTGTAAGCGCAGGTAGCGCCTATGCGAAGTCTGCGGCGATCAATGCACAAGCCAGCCTGACAGGTGTTACAGCCACGGCTTCGACGACAGTCAGCGGCGCTGCGGCAACACCGGGCTCCTCAACCACGTCCGGCGAGCTCTGGATCAACGGCATCGCAGTCGGTTCGATCAGTTCGTCAACCTCGGCTCTGGGTCAAATCCAGAACTCTGCCAATGCGATCAATGCCGTGTCCGCTCAATCGGGTGTTACTGCAATCGCAAACGCAAGCACAGGCCAATTGCAACTGACGGCTTCCGATGGGCGCGACATCAATGTCTCGACCAACGCAGGAACTGGCGCAGCCGATGTATTGGCAGCGACCGGCTTGACCGCGACCGCTTTTGCCGGTACGACGGTAGCAGCAAACGGCAATCTGGATCCGACAGTTGCCAATACCGGCGGTTCGACAACAACAGGTACATTGAGTCTGAATTCTTCTTCGGCAATCAACTTGACCGATACAGATGCAGGTGTTGCATTGGGATACGGCGGTTTGACCGGCTACTCGTCCAAGTTGAGCTCCCTCGCAACGCTGGATATCACTTCGGTCAGCGGAGCCAACTCCGCGATCAACATCATTGATGCGTCGATCAATCAGATCAATGCGCAGCAAGCAGACTTGGGTGCGATTCAAAACCGCTTCACGTCGACGATCGGTAATTTGAATACCTCCTCGACGAATCTGTCCGCAGCACGTAGCCGGATTCAAGATACCGATTACGCGTCCGAAACTGCAAACCTGGCTCACTATCAGATTTTGCAACAGGCGGGTACGGCAATGTTGGCACAGGCGAATTCCCTGCCTAACTCGATCTTGACCTTGCTCCGGTAATTGATTTAATTGGTACTATGAGCAGCCCGACCGGAATATCAGGTCGGGTGTTCGCCCATAAAGGATAAGCATCATGGATATCAGACCACTCGGAAATGGCGCCCAAGCTGGCACAATAGTGCAAGCGGCGCCTGCTTCCACGTCCGAATCAAATTCGCCATCCCACGGCACCACGTCGCACGTGACCGGGACTCAGGCGGCGGCAGCGCCGCAGGCGGAGCCATCACTTGGTCAAGTGCAACAAGCCGTGCAGAAAATCAACACCAGCCTGACGTCGCAATCGCAGGGTATTCAGTTCTCCATTGATTCCAACAGCCACCGTATCGTGGTTGAAGTTGTCGATCAAAGCAACAACAAGGTAATTCGCCAAATTCCATCGAAACAAGCCTTGGCTATCGCCGATTCCCTGGATCAAGCACCCACTCAAGGATTGCTAATAAAGCAACAAGCTTAACGGTCACGCATCGCCTTGCCGATAAGGCGGGAAAATCACCCTCTAAAGTCTGCTTTACTTGCGCCGATAAAGACTTATATTGCAGTTTTAGCTGGAGGCGTCAGTGACCATCTCTTCCGTTGCACCAACGTCAAGTACTTCGGGTACTTCGACGCTTTCCGATACCGGCATTGGTTCCGGGTTGGATGTCAACGGCATCGTCTCGAAATTGATGCAGGTTGAATCGCAACCGCTTACCCAGCTCAACAACCAGATTGCCAGCTACCAGGCGACGCTGTCGGCCTACGGGACGGTCAATTCGTCCATCGGCACGTTCCAATCCGCAGTGCAAGCGCTCAATACGGCGGCCTCTTCCACTGCCTTGGCCGTCACGCCTGCCAATTCGGCAATATTGACCGGAACCGCAGGCAGTACTGCTATCGCCGGGACCTACAATATCAACGTCAGCCAACTGGCTCAGGCACAGTCGCTGACGACTGCCGGGGAAGCCAGCGCGACAGCAAGCATCGGCAGCGGCACGCCGACCACGATCAGTTTCGAATTCGGCACCATCAGTTCCGGCATTAGCGGCAATACCCTGAACGCCAGCGTTGCTAGCGGCGGCATTGCGGCGGGCTCGCTGGCCATCAATGGCACAACGATCGCCACTAGCGCAGGCACCACCAGCGCAAAACTGCTTGCCGCACAGATCAATCAGGCGACCGCCACCACAGGTGTGACCGCCACCGCGCAGGCTTCAAGCAGCGGCGTCGTGACGTTCAATCCTGTTGCTACCGGTGCAGGCGATGCATATTCCCTCAGCGTCGGCGGCGTCACGATCGCGTCGATCGGTGCAAATTCCAGTCTTTCCGCGGCCGACCTCGATGCCGCACTGCAAAGCACCGGTACTGGTTCGATCGGCGCGCAATTGGCCGCTGCCGGCGTCAGTTTCACGGGCACTGCTGTAGACGGCACCTTGCAATTTTCCAAAGCCGATGGCTCCAACCTGTCGCTCAGCCAGACACTGACCAATAACAGCGCGAGCGCTTCCGGCGGTCTTGCGGGCATCGATTCCAGCGGCGCAACCGAAACCTACCTTGGCGGTGTGAGCCTGAGTTCGGCAAATCCCATCACCATCGCCGGCAATGCACCCGGCAGCGCGGGATTAACGGCTGGAAGCAACCTGAACAACGGGAGCTACAGCAACTCCACATTTACCCAGAATGGCAATATCGCAGGCGGCACAGTCACGGTCGATTCGTCCAACTCATCGCTGCAGGGCATCGCTGCAGCGATCAACGCCGCCAATGTCGGCGTCACGGCCAGTATCATCAACGACGGCAGCGGCACGCCCTATCGTTTGACATTCACGTCAAATACGACCGGCGCGGCAGCCAGTATGAAGATCAGCGTAAGCGGTGACGCCACGCTCAGTAATCTGTTGTCCAACGATCCGGCCGGAACGCAAAATCTGACCCAAAGCGTCACTGCGCAAAACACCAATCTCACCGTCAACGGCATTGCCATTACGAGCGCCAACAACACAATCAGCGGGGCAATTCAGGGGGTTAACCTCAATGTCGCGCAGACCGGTTCCACGTCCATCTCCGTTGCGCAGAACACATCGTCAATCCAGTCGGCAGTGAGCTCCTTCGTCGCTGCCTACAACACATTGAACAGCACGTTTAACGGCGCGATGTCATACAACGCGTCGACGCAGACAGCCGGGCCATTGCTGGGCGATAGTGGCCTGCAAACTGTCCAAAACGGTATTCGGCAACTGCTCGGCAGGCCGGTAGCCGGCGTCAGCCAGAACCTCAATTCGCTGGCCCAGCTCGGTATCACGTTTCAAAACGACGGCAGCATGGCGCTTAACACGGGCAAGCTGCAAACTGCAATCAGCAGCAACTTCAGCGCGGTAGGGGCCGTATTCTCGGCAATCGGCAACGCCACGGATAACCTCGTCGGGTACAAAACCGCGACATCGGCGACCAAGCAAGGCACTTATGCGCTCAATATCACGCAACTCGCGACGCAAGGTACCGAAGTCGGCAATGCTCCGCCTGGGCTGACCATCACCAGCGGGACGAATGATTCGCTCGATTTGACCATAGACGGGATCAACGCCTCCATCACCGTCCCTGCGGGCACCTACACGGCCGCGACGCTTGCGACGCAGATACAAACGGCAATCAACGGCACGAGCGCCATCTCCAACGCCGGCAGTTCGGTCAATGTCACCATTGACGGTAGCGGCGCGATTTCCATCAAATCGCTGCGCTACGGCTCAGCCTCGCTCGTCAACGTGGGAGGCAACGGCGCAAGTTCCCTGCTCGGCGCCAACCCGACCTTGACCAACGGTATCGACGTACAGGGCACCATAGGCGGGAATCCCGCGACGGGCTCGGGCCAGGTATTGACCGGTCTGGCCGGCAGTGATACTGCAGGTCTGGCACTGACGATCAACGGCGGATTGCTGGGAGCGCGCGGCAATGTCACCTACTCGCAGGGCTATGCCAATCAGCTCAATACCTTGTTGACATCCTATCTCGGCAGCTCCGGTCCGCTCAACAATGAAAGCAATGCGCTCAAGAACAATATCACCAGCATCACTAGCCAAATCTCCGCGCTGAATCAAACCCTGGCCGCACAGCAGGCGAATTATCTGGCTGAGTTCCAGGCATTGGACAAGACCATTTCGGGGCTGGACGCCACGCAAACCTTCCTGACGCAGCAACTGGCTTCGCTCGCTAGCGTCTCGAACGGCGGCTGAAATTAAAGGAGATCAATAGAAATGTTCGGCACACCGCAACGAGGCGCCAATGCCTATGCCAACGTCGGAATGGAAACCGGCGTGATGTCCGCCAGCCCGCACAAGCTCATCGTCATGTTGTTTGAAGGCGCGATGCTGCAAGTGACCATCGCCATCGGCGCGATGCAGGCGGGCGAAACAGCCAAAAAGGGCCGCGCCATCTCGCGCGCCATTGCATTCGTCGAAACCGGTTTGCGCGCCAGCCTGAACAAACAGATCGGTGGCGAATTGGCTTTGAATCTCGATTCGCTCTATGAATATATGAGCCGCAGGTTGCTCGACGCGAACCTGAAGAATGAGCTGGCGCCGCTTGAAGAAGTGCATCGCTTGCTGGGCGAACTGAAAGGTGCCTGGGAAGCGATCGGCACGGAAGGCAGCCCGGTACCCCAGATCGTTCCGCCCATCGCCAAAGCAGACCCGCTGGCACCTCGTCAATCCCGTCTCGTAAAGGCTTGAACAATGAATAGTCAGGAAGTGGTTTCCCTCTACGAAACCATCGCAGCGATTACCGAGCAGATGCTGGCGGCGGCGCGCAATGCCAACTGGATCCAGATGGCGGCACTGGAGAAGATGTGTGCCCAACATATTGAAACCATCAAGCTGAGCGAAAAGGAACCTGCGCAGGGTGCGATACGCGAGCGCAAGATTGCGGTTATTCAGAAGATCCTTGCCGACGACAAGGAAATACGCAATATTACCGAGCCGTGGATGAAGAAACTGTCATTGCAAATCAACAGCGTCGGCACGCAACGCAAGCTGGCCAACGCCTACAGCGCCGGGGCGAGTTGATCCAGCCAAAATAAGCCAGGACAAGAATCGATCATGATCCCCGCGGCAGACATAACTAACGTTACGTCGCCGCTGGCGGCGGAAACAACCCCGGTCAGCCCGACGCTCGGCTCTGCTGCGGCCGCCAACGCCCTCACCCAGAACGCGCCGAGCATCCTGACCCAGATGGCAGTCGGAAGGCTGCTCCAGGTGCAGGTTCTCACCCAGCTCAAGGACGGAAGTTATATCGTCGGCGTCGACGACACCGCGCTACGCATGTCCCTGCCTGAAGGCACGGCTGTCGGCAGCAGACTGCAGATGACCTTGCTCGGGGACAGTCCACGGCCAACTTTCCTGCTTGAATCGCAAACGGACAACCATGCCGCATCGCTCAGCACCGCCGGCAAGATCATCAGCAACGTCCTGCAGGCGGCCCAGCAATCAAGCGCGCCGTCCACCCTGATAGGCAAGACGCCAATCCTGCCAGGGCCGCTGCCTGATTCGGGCAAAATTGCGACAGCGATGCAGGACAGTGTCGAATTCAGCGGACTATTCTATGAATCGCATGTCACCCAATGGGCCAGCGGCGAACGACCATTGTCGGACTTGCTGCGCGAACCCCAGATGCAAAATAACGCCAGTGCGCCGGCCGCCAACACGGCGGGCGCGGCACGGCAATCCGGCAGTGCGACCAGCCAAGGCGTGATATTGCAACGCCCGGGTACGAATGAGGCAGAACTGGCCAGATTGATTGAGGATGCACGCACGTCGGCCGACGCACACTCGGCAGTCGGCCAGGCATTTACCAACTTGCTCACCAGTGCCAAGGGCTTGCCGCAGGAAGTCGATACCGTCGTCAAACCGACCTTGCTGACGCCGGACGATGCGCAGACAATTCACCTGCAATTGAACTCGCTCGAGCAAAATCGCTACGTTTGGCAAGGCGAACTTTGGCCGGGCCAGAAGATGGAGTGGGAAATCGAAGAAGACGGTAGCAACAATGCGCACGCCAATGCCGAAGATGGGGATCAAACCGCCTGGCACAGCACGGTCCGTTTTCAATTGCCGAGTCTTGGCAAAATCTCTGCCATCATCCACTTGTCCGGCGGCCATGTGCAGGTGCGCCTGGCAACAGATTCCGCCTCAACAGCATCGCGGCTGCAGGCCCGCGGCAAGGAATTGGCTGATGCACTTGACGGCGCCGGGTCACCGCTCGACTCCCTCCTGATCCAGCAAGACGGCAGCGCATGACATGACCAAGCCCAATCCCAGGCAGCAGGCAGTCGCCCTGGCCTATCAAACAGGCGATCTCGCGCCGCAAGTGGTCGCCAAAGGCCGCGGCTTGATCGCCGATCAAATCATTGCACGCGCCAAGGAGCATGGCGTCTTTGTCCATGAATCAAAGGAACTCGTCGCATTGTTGATGCAGGTGGAACTTGACGGCAGAATTCCGCCCGCACTGTACCGCGCTGTAGCCGAATTGCTGGCATGGTTGTACCGTATTGAATCCGGCCAGATGGAATAACCGGGGCGTTACTTTCAAGCCTTGACCCGTTCAAGCGTTTCCTCCGAAAAACACAATAGCCGCAAACTTGTGTGTAAAATGGAGCGGGGAGATAAAAAGCTTGAACACATGACTTTCAATACCAACTTCGGAATCGAAGACCTTGGGCCATACCAGGTCTATTCGCGTCGCGAGATCATTGCGCTCTTGCGCAACATTGGCGAGAGCAACCAGCTTGTCAGGATGATCATCAATGGCGGAACCGAGTCGGTCGTCACCTCAATCCTGAAGGTCGACGAGGCCAACGGTCTCGTCATCATCGATGTCGCCCCGAGTCAATTGCAAAATCAGCGAATTCTACAAAGTGACAATATCTCGTTTGAGACCCTGCTCGAACATATTCGCATTTTATTCTTTGTCACCAAGGTCGATTCGTGCCTGTACGAGAATCTGCCGGCCTTCAGTTTCGCCATACCGGCGAGCCTGATCCGTCTGCAAAGGCGCGAATTCTACCGGGTCCTGACACCGGTCACGAACCCGGTGCGCTGCACCATCACCATCCCCCATGAGGTCGACGAAAGCTCGACGACGGTGGTGGTGGCATTGCAAAATGTCAGTGGCGGCGGCATTGCAATTCTTGACGACAAGAAGCTCCTTGACCCGACCATCGGCCGCATCTACAAGGATTGCCGCATCGACCTGCCGGGAGGCACGCTGGTTGTAGCAACACTGCAAATCCGTAATTCGCAGGAAATTACGCTGCCGAATGGGAAGGCAATACGCCGACTCGGTTGCCTGTTTGTCGATTTGCCGAAGGCCATGATGAACGCCGTGCAACGTTATATCACGCGGCTCGAACGCGAGCAGAACGCCAAGACGACCGGCTTCAACTGAGTGTTCGGCCGAAACCTTGGCCGATTCAACAACTTCAAGCGGCGCGAAGTTTTTCTTGCGACTCGCACAAGGGCGAGTGCCTTGGCGCGTACCCGGCATGGAATCGACCGCAAAGCGGCGTGACCCTCTACCCTCTTAGACCTGCATATTCATGATGTCGTTATAGGCCGCCACCAGTTTGGTTCTGACTTGTATCGTCGTCTGCAATGCGATGTTGGCCTTTTGGCCTGCAATCATCACTTCTGCCAGGCTGACGCTTTCGTCGCCCTTGGTAAAGCGATCGGAAAGCTGGGCCGCCGCCTGTTGGGTTTCGTTGACCTTATCCAGTGACGCCTTCAACACGTTGCCAAAGTTTACCGGCGTGGCGGCCTGATCGCCCATGGCCAGGGGATTGGCTACAGCGTCTGCGCCGTTGACCGCCGGCTTGGCCTGGTTGGCCATTGCCTTCAACTGCTCGACCATAGCCTGGATCTTGCTGCTGTCGATTACACCGATAGGATTCATGCTAACCTCGAAATAGTCTGCGAACCGCCCGCCCCGGTACTATTGTTTCGGTAAGCCGGGGCAAAATCAGCCTCTTTTCCCACATCGCCACGTTAGCATGCGGATTGCAAGCACTCCCTCCAATTAGCGCGGTAAAGCTTGCTCTTTTCCAACGATTGATTTTCCCGGTCTGGATCAAAATTCTGCCTAGATTGCCCCCATATCGCGTAGGGAAAATCGCGCAAGAATGGCGGGCAAAAGCAAATTTGAACGATACTTTCGATAGCAGCGGCAGGGAGAAGCAATATGGCAACAGCAAGCGAGGCGCTTGAACCGGCACCGGGGTTTACGGGCTTTATCCAGTCACCGACTGGCCGCAACGTGCTGCTTTCCATCGGCGCGGCGATCGCCGTGGCAATCATCGCCGCCACCTGGATGTGGGCTCAGACGCCGGACTACCGCGTCCTGTTCGCCAATTTTTCCGACCGCGACGGCGGCGCCATCGTCGCCTCGCTGCAGCAACTGAACATCCCTTACAAGTTTTCCGATGGCGGCGGCGCCATTCTGGTGCCTGCCAACCAGGTCTACGACGCACGCTTGAAGCTGGCATCGCAGGGCTTGCCCAAGGGCGGCAACGTCGGCTTCGAAATCATGGAGAACCAGAAGCTTGGCGTCTCGCAATTCCTCGAACAGGTCAACTATCAGCGCGCCCTTGAAGGCGAGCTGGCCAATTCAATCCAGTCGGTCTCGGCGGTGCAGGCGGCGCGCGTACATCTGGCCATACCCAAGGCTTCGGTCTTCATGCGCGACCAGCAAAAGCCGACTGCTTCAGTGCTGCTGAACCTGGCTCCAGGGCGTTCGCTGGATGAACAGCAGGTCAGCGCCATTGTGCATCTGGTCGCCAGCAGCGTGCCGGAACTGTCCGCCAAGAACGTCACCATCGTCGACCAAAACGGCGATTTGCTTTCCAGCTCGGAAAAGATGGCCGGTGCCAACGGTCTCGACCCGTCGCAATTGAAATATGTGCAAGAGTTACAACACAGCATCGTTACACGTGTTGAGTCGATTGTGGCGCCCATAGTCGGCGCCGCCAATGTGCGCGCCGAAGCCACTGCCGACGTCGATTTCTCGCATAGCGAACAGGCGGCCGAAACCTACAAGCCCAACCAGCCGCCCAATGAAGCGGCCGTGCGCAGCCTGCAAACCAGCGAAAGCAATAATGCGACGCCGGGCGGGCCATCGGGTGTACCGGGTGCCTTGACCAACCAGCCGCCCGCGCCGGCCACGGCGCCCATCGCCGCTACGCCCGCTCCCGCCACGACAGGGGCTCCCGCAGCGCCGAGCAATACGCACAAGGACAGCACAACCAATTACGAAGTCGACAAGACCATTCGTTATGTGCAACAACCGATGGGCGGCGTGAAACGGCTGTCGGTCGCTGTGGTCGTGAATTACAAACGCGAAGTCGACAAAGCGGGTAAAGTAACGTTACGTCCATTGAGCGAAGATGAAAAGACGCAGATTACCAATCTGGTCAAGGAAGCAATGGGTTACAGCAAGGATCGCGGCGACACATTGAACGTCGTCAATACTTCGTTTGCCGGGCCCGATGCAACCGTTGAAGAAGGGCCGTGGTGGAAGCGTCTGTTGGATCAATTCTTGGCGATGCTGCAGCAAAGTTGGGTGGAAATATTGAAGTGGATACTGTTTGCGTTCATTGCGTTGTATTTGTGGCGCAACTTCGTCAAACCGGCTTTGAACCGCGCCAAGCAGGCGATTGAACCACCGGCACATGCCCACGGCGCGCAGGACACTGATGAAGATGCCGTGGTCAATCTGTCGCACGAGATCGAGCCAATGGGCAACGTAACGCCCACTTACCAGGATAACCTGGAAGCCGCCAAGGCATTGGCGCGCCAGGATCCGAAGGTGGTGGCCAGTATTGTGAAAGGTTGGGTAGGAGGTTCCAATGAGTGAAGCCGGCATACAAAAAGGAGCGATCCTGATGCTGGCGTTGGGCGAAGAGGAAGCGGCCGAAGTGATGAAATATCTTGGGCCGCGTGAAGTGCAGAAACTCGGCGCAGCCATGTCGACCATGAAGGCGATCCAGAGCGAAGAGCTGGTCTCCGTATTGGAAGAATTTCGCACTGAAACCGATCAAAACACCTCGCTCGGCGTCGATTCCGACGAATACATCCGCACCGTGCTGACCAAGGCACTGGGCGAAGACAAGGCAGCGTCGCTGCTCAACCGCATTCTCGGCACACGCGACGCAAGCGGCATCGAAAGCCTGAAGTGGATGGACGCCCAGTCGGTTGCCGAACTGGTGCGCAACGAACATCCGCAAATCATCGCCACCATCCTGGTCCACCTTGAACGCTACCACGCCTGTGAAGTGCTCGACCATTTCACCGAACGCTTGCGCAACGACGTGGTGCTGCGCATAGCCACACTGGACGGCGTGCAGCCGACCGCCTTGCGCGAACTCAATGAAGTGTTGACCAAGCTCCTGACGGGAAATGAAAACCTCAAGAAGAAGCCGATGGGCGGCATCCGCGCTGCGGCAGAAATCCTGAATTTCCTGTCCGGCGAGAACGAGGCCTCGGTGATGGCCAACCTGAAGAATTACGATGCCGACATGGCGCAGAAGATCATGGACGAAATGT
>DATBQE010000121.1:0-20539 GCA_036561005.1 Burkholderiaceae bacterium
CGCAGAACGATTTACCGCAAGAGGTTAAAATGAATCCGACTTTACCACCGCGCCGCTCGCTCTTGCTCTCCACAGGGAGCGGCGATCGGCGCCGTGGAAAAGTCTACGAGCGCCTTGCACACAAAAATTCAGACACTCCCGCGCTTTTCCGTATCAAGTTGTGCAAATCCTTTGCGGAAGAAATACTCACAATCAGTCCCCATTCCTTCCGGCGACCTGCCGGATATTCACGCCGTGAAGAAATAGTTACCAAAGAGACCTGATCGACGTATTGCCAAGTGCAGGTCCTGCACGTAGCATCTGCTCCATGTTTCGTATTCAACAATAGGGAGTTCAGCATGCGTCGAGTCTGGATCGTTGCCGGATTGGTTGTTGCCGTGGCCGCAGGTGCGGTGGGTTACCAGATGGCAAAAAACTGGAAGCAGTACCATTATGCCGGGACTCGCCTGAAGACCGATCTCGGCCGTCCAGATGCATTGATTCGCACCGCCAGCCTGTCGCAACTGCCGCGCGATTTCCTCAAGGTGCCGATTGCGCGCGATGTGCTGACCGAGGACCTGGTCTATTACTACGAGCAGGGTGAAGACCGCCTAGGCTTGAACGGTGCGCTCAAGCGCATCGCTTACGAGCACGATCTCGATTGGACCGATCGGATTCTCGTGAGCATATTCAACGAACCGGCCGAGCTCGCGTTCTGGCGCGACGGCAAGGGCGCCCTGCGCCATTATGCGCTTGTGGTGCGGCGCAGCGCCTTGGCCAAGGTGTTACAGGAGGCGGCGAATGTCGCGTTGAAGGATAGCCAGCTCAGCGCGGCCGGCGAAATCGAAACACCTGCGGGCACGGCCAAGGTCTATGCACTGACATTGAACCCGCGTCGCACACTGTTGCTGATCAGCCAGGGAGACCGGCTGGTGGTTTTATCCGATCCAGGCCTGTTGTTCGACAATGGCAACAAGGTGGTCGGCGAAGCACGGGAGGCAGTAGCCCAATGGCTGACCAGCGATGGAGCGCTGGGGCGCCAGTTCGCGCTTGACGAAGGCGGCCCGTCGGCCCCGGGAACGGTCAAGCCAACACACACATTTGCCATTGGTGCGCCATCCCTGAGCCTGGGTTATGGGGCTTTCATGCCGGGCTTCAGGGGTTTGCGCTTTGATTTCGGCAGCGCATGGTCGACCTCGGTTTGGGTCGAACCTGCCGCACTGCCGAAAACGGGTCTGGGCGACGCGGCGCTATGGAAGGCGGTGCCGGCCAACCCAAGTGCCTGCGTCGTGTTGCCGCTCGACTGGAACGCCGCGCAAAAGGTCGTCAGCGAGGCGAAAAACAAGCCGAATCTCGGCGCGGGCGCCAACGTCGCTGCATTGAGCGGTTCGGCGCTGGCTTGCTGGTACGGTGAATCGACGCTGTATTCTCCAGTGTTTGTGGTCAAGATTGCCACCGGCCTCGGTGACCGCAAGGCGTCGTTGCAAACTCTGGCGAACTGGGCGATCGCCCAGCGCGATGCCAAAGGCGGCAACGTCGGGCCGGCAACGATGGTGGAGAAGGGCGGCGTGATGCAGTGGCGTTCCGCCACGCCGGTTGCGGCCGATGTGTTGGCGCAACATCCCAAGCTCTTGCCTGCGGCGCTGGCTGCGCGCGGCGATTATGTTGCGTTCTCCCCCGACGGCACGCTGGTCGACCTGGTTTTGTCAACGCTGGCGCGCGCCAACCCGAGCGTAGCCGACCAGATGCCGGCAAGCGATGGCACCCTGGCCTTGATCACCCCGCGCCGCTTGTCGCCGATGGCTGAACAGGAGGCGTTGGCGGCATTGTCCGGTGGCGACGATTCCAGTTTGCGCGATGTGGCGCAGGCAAAATTGCCGTCCCACATGAAAGCCTTGGCGGCCTATCCGCCTTACCGGCTCGAATTGCCGGCGTCGGGCAAGCCGCTGATCGGCAAGGGCCCCTCCGGCTGGCAGCAAGTGGAATGGCGCACCAAGGAGGACGCAAAATGAAGCGTCGCGTTTTCCTCAGCGGTACGGCGGCCGTATTTGCGTTGGCCTGCCTGTCATGCTCCGCCGTTGCGTCCAATACGGTTGCAACCGATTCCGCACCTGACGTGCCGCAGGTACTGACGCCGGGGCAATCACGCGCATTCCGGGCCTGGATGGTACGTATCGTTTCGGCTCAGTTGAACGCCGGCCCCACGCCGCGCTGGACCCAGCGCGACTGCGCCGGGCTGGTACGCTTCGCGGCAGCGGAAGCCTTGCGCGAGCATGACGAAAAATGGAAGCACGCCAACGGACTCGCCGGGCAGGCGGTGCCGCCGGAAGTTCAGCTCGCAAGCGGGCAGCAATCGCTGCGTCATGCGTGGCGCCTGGCCGATGGATCGGTCTCGGCGTTCGCCGACGCATTGGAACTGGTGCAGGAAAACTGCCGCTTCCGCGGCAAGGACTGTAACCTGGCCCAGCCCGGCGACCTGCTGTTTTTCGATCAGGGCGATGCGCAGCACTTGATGATCTGGATGGGCAGCTTCATCGCCTACCACACCGGCACCGTCACGCCCACGGATAACGGTCTGCGAGCCGTGAGCCTGGGCAGCCTGCTGCACTGGAACGACACGCGCTGGCATCCGGCGCAAGACAATCCCAATTTCGCAGGCGTGTACCGCCTGAATTTTCTTTCAGCATGAGAATCCCCATGAGACCCTCCATGAGAGCAATAATGAACTCTTCTCGTTTCCTCGCCCTGGTGTGTGCATTCCTGGCATTTCTCTTCGCGCCGCTGAGCGGATCGGCACAGGATCAGGACCAGCAGACGCAGGAGGTCGCCACCGGCGGACACGGCACGCCGTTCTTTCTGCTAAGCGACGCCTCGTACGGCTCGGGTGAGAAAGCGATGGTCCGGCTCGAAGCGCTGGACATGGGGCCGGTCTCGGACTACGGCGGAGTCGACGTATATGTTTATCGCGTCAAGAAGCCGCTCGATTTCCTCAAGGCGCAAAAGAACCTGCATCGCATCGATACCGAAGCCGATTTCGTGGGGCCGGGCCTTGCCAACGCGCTGTCGCGCACCTGGGACAGCTGGTGGATAGGTTCGCGCAAGGCCTGGCATGGCTTGTTTACGTCCGATGCACGGCAGGCAGTGACGGCGCAGGCGCCGGAGCTGCGCACCCATCCGTTGGTGACGGCGGATGTGCCGCAGGTGCTCAATCCGCAATATCGCCCGTTGAAGACGCAAGCCCTGGTCGAAAGTTTCCGCTATCCCGTGCATGTGGCCAAGCCGATTCAGCCGCCGGCCGGCGTGAAGCTGGCCGGCAGCAGCAGCGAATTCATCCAGTCGCCGCAGGGCAATGTGATGATCCCGCTCGGCCAGAAAGAGCCCGGTCTGTATCTCGTCGAGGCCATGGTCGGCGATCATCGTGCGGTAACGCTCGTGTTCGTCTCCGATACGATTGCAGTGACCAAGGTGTCGTCGCAACAGATGCTGGTATGGACGGCTGACCGCCGCACCGGTCTGCCGGTTGCCGGCGCGCAAACGGTGTGGAGCGACGGCGTGGGCGTGCTGGCGAGCGGCAGTTCCGACGCTAGCGGTTTGACGACGTTCACCCGCGCCGCACCGGAGAAGACCGTGCTGTACGGTCAGGACGCGCAGGGCGGCGTATATGTCGCGGAGAATTATTATTACGACAGCGAAATTTACAATACCAAACTGTATGCCGTCACTGACCGGCCAATGTATCGCCCCGGTGAAACGGTGTTCGTCAAATTCCTTGGTCGGGAATTCCATTCGGCGCGCGAATCGACGCCGGTTGCGGCGGCAGACATCAAGCTGCAGGTGTTCGACGCGGGCGGTTTTCCGGTTGCCGGCCAAACGCTTCACATGGCGCCTGATACCGGTGGCGACACGAGCTTCCAGTTGCCCGACAACGCAGTGGCCGGTGGCTACGAATTGCGCTTCACTTACAAGGGCGACGTCTACGGCGCCGCGTTTCGCGTCGCGGAATACCAGAAGCCGCACTTTGAAATCAATATCGTGCCCGAGAAACGCGACTTCAAGACCAACGAAGACGTGAAGGGCCAGGTGCAACTGGTTTATCCGGATGGAAAACCGGTCGTCAATGCAACAGCCGAATTGTCGGTGCGGGCCCAGCGCCTTACGATGATCGAGGGCGACCTCGGCTATGCCGGGCAATTTCCGGTGCAACTGAGCACGGCAAAACTGACCACCGACAGCAAGGGCATGGCCAGCTTCAAACTGCCTGGCGCCAAGGAGCCGAGCCGCTATGTGCTGACCGTATTGGCAACTGACGGCGCGGCCTACAAGGTGCGTGTGACCAAGGAGATTTTGGTCGAGCGCGGAGCCGGTACCTATACGCTAAAAGGCGATCTGGCCTTCTCGGCTGCGGGCGATAAAGTCGGTTTCAGCTACCAATTGCTCAATGACGGACGAACCTCGCCCGGCACGGCGAACAACGTCTCAACTCCCGTCAGCTGGGACTGGGTGCGTCTGGAGAATCGCAAGCGCGACAGCGGCGCCACAGCGGCGGGCGGAAAATTCGCGATCACCTTTGCCGAGCCCGGCACGTACACAGTGTCGCTGCGCGATGCGGCGGGTAATGTCGTAGGTGGAACTTCCCATTACGTCAGCGGCGCGGGCGTCGGTGCGCCGCAGGGTTCGATCGAGATGGTGTTCGACAAGAGCAGCTACAAACCCGGCGAGACCGCCAGCGCGCTCATCACCTTCCCGCAGCCGGTCGAGCAGGCATTGTTCACGCTGGAGCGTGATTCTGTCGAGAAAACTGCGCTGATGACCGGCGCCGGCGGCTGGGTCACTGCCAAGCGGCTGTCGCCGACACAATGGCGCGCCGATGTCCCAGTGACCGACAACTATGGCCCCAACATCACGTTCTCTGTGGTCTATGTCAAGGGCGGTGAATACGTGTTTCAGAATCTTGGGCTGAAGGTTGAACAGCCGCGTATCGACATCGCCGTGCAGGCCGACAAGACAGTCTATGCGCCCGGCGAAACGGTCACCCTTGATCTGGCCGCGCTGGTTGGCGGCAAGCCCGCACCCGGCACCGTGCTGACAGTCGGTGTGGTCGATGAGATGGTGTATGTGCTGCAACCTGAAATTGCGCCGAACATCTCGGATTTCTTTTATCATCCAAGGCGCAATAATGTGCGCACCTCGGCCAGCCTTAGCTTCATCGCCTACGATCTGGCCAAACCGCCCGGCAAGCTTGCATTGCCGGCACGCGGCCAGACCCATGAGCGCGCCATCAAGCTGCTCGAGCGCCCGCGCCGTGAGGACAAGGACACCGCATTCTGGCAGCCAACTGTCAAGGTCGATGCAAGCGGCCATGCCAAGGTGACCTTCACCATGCCCGATTCGCTCACGCGCTGGCGCGTCACGGTGCGCGCCGTGGCGACGGCCGGCACAGTAGGCCAGAACGTGTCCTACGTTCGCTCCGACAAGGACTTCTACGTTAAATGGACCAGCCCGGACTGGATGCGCGTGCAGGATGCGCCGATTGCCAGCGTGGCCATTTTCAACCAGGGCAACAAAGACGCCAAGCTGGAACTGAGTGCGACCGGCACAGGGCTCAAGCGGCGCGATGCCGTCACCGTCAAGCCGGGGGCCAACTTCGTCGCGTTGCCGCTCAATGCATCGGCGGGTGACATGCGTGTCGATCTCGCGCTAATGCAGGGCAATAAGACAGTCGATGCGTTAACCGTGCCGCTCAAGATCGTGCCCCTGCATTGGCAGAGCCAGCGCTCGCAAAGCATCGCGCTGACGGCCAAGGAAACGCCATTGAAGCTGCCGGCCGACGCCGCCAATCTGCGCCTGCAATTTACCGACGGTGCCACTGCGCAGTTCCACCGCCTGATGGATGACCTGATCGATTACCCCTATGGTTGCGTCGAACAGACTTCGAGCCGCCTGATCCCATACAGCCTTGCGTTGCAATCGACATTACCGACCGACGAACGCATGATTTCGCAATTGACGCAGCGCCTCAACAGCTACCGTTTCCGCCTGGCCCAGATGGCCGGCCCGGAAGCGACCTTCGGCTGGTGGAGCATGCCCGACCGAGATGCCGATGCACTGCTTACCGCCTATGCCTATTACGCCGACTGGCACGCCAGCCGCGCGTTGAAGCTGACCATGCCGGACGGGCACTTCGACCGTCTGCTCGAAGTTTATCGCACCAACGGTGTACAACGCTCGGCCTGGCATCGGGCGTTGATGCTGTACTGGATGCAGGACATGGGCTTGCCCGTGCGTTCGCTGGCAGAAGGCTTGCTGGACGAGACCACCCGCATTGCCGCCAAGCCGACGGGGAAGACGACCCAACCATCGGCCATGAATAGCGTGGTATTGGCGCAGGATGAAAGCGAATTGCAAACCGCCATGGCCCGTCTGTTGGCCGCCTATGTGGTGCAGCAGACCCAGGGCAACGTCAGCCCGGAAGCAAAGGCGACGCTCGACGCAGCGGCGCAGCGCGTGCAGCAGGCTGGCTTGCCTGTGGCCGATGCATTGTTGATGCTGACAGGCCGTCGTCCTGCCTCGGACGCCGCTACCGTTCTCGACAATGTGCGGGCGGAAGAGCCGACCTTCGACCGTGCGTTGACGCTGCTGTGGACTTATCGCGCGCTTGGCGGCAATGCCTTGCGCGGCACGGCCGCGAAAATTGAGGTGGATGCATCGTGGCAAGCGGCCGAGACTGCGACCGGGCAGCGCGTTTATCGCTGGCCGGCCGGCACGCCTTTGCCCGCGTCCATCAAACTCGCGAGCCAGCCCGGTGCCGGATTGACCGCCGTGGCGCAGTATGAAAGCCGTGAGCCGGAAACCAGCACACTGCCGGTGCATCTGGAGCGGCGTTTATATCGTCTGGTCAAGAGCGAAGGATTGCCCGTGGCAACCAAGGATGCCGCCGGCAAAGTCAAACCTGCTTCGACGCCGCCTGTTGCCGCGGGAACTGGAACGGCGGCCGATATCAACAGCTACTCGCTGGAACTGCTCGCGCCGGACGCCGTCTTGAAGACCGACGAAGTGTACCTCGACGAAGTGGTGCTGCAGCATAGCGGCTCGCCGCTGCGCTTCGGCATTCTCGAAGTGCCGCTGCCGCCGGGCACCAGCGCTGACCGCACAACCTGGGGCATTGCTGTGCGTTTCCCCGGCGCGCAAGCTGCCGAGGCGCTCGAACATGCGCGTTATGAGCAGACGCCGCGTGGTTACGCCGTGCCCATCGATGCGTTGACAGGCGAGGTCGTCATCAGGCACCTGGTGCGCGCTTCGCAAACCGGCACCTTCGCCTTGCCGCCGGCGCGTTACTACCGCATGTATCAGCCGGAACAAAAAGCGTTCGAGGAGAAGGCGCGTGCGCGCATCGAAATTCGCTAACTCGCTGGCCGCGTCGCTGGTGTTCGTGGCGACACTGGCGCAGGCACAGGGCCGCGCGGAGCAGGGCGCCGAAGTCGCCTGGCTACGCGACGGCAAGGTGGCGCTGGTGAGTCTGAGTAGCACCTCTGCGGCGCAGCCGATTCAAATGAGCGCCTCTGCCGAAAAAGTGCCGTTGGGCAGCTTGTGGAAGATCTTCGTCTATGCGTATCTGGTCGAAACGCATGCGCAGGAGAGTGCCTACATGTGTTCCGCCGCCGCTCCCACTGAGCAGGCAGGAGAAGATCATTACTGCTGCAATCCCGGCGAAAGCATAGCGCGCGATCCGGCGCTGGCGCGTTCCTGTGCGCCATACTTTTCGCCTGCGCGTCTGGGCATCACGGCAGGCGGCTGGCAGGCAATCTGGAAGCCGCACAGCAAGGCACCCTGGCTGCTCGATATCGCCCATCTGCGGCCCGAGACGGAAGCAAGCGTTGACGAGATTTTGCAAGCGCTCACGGCGATGCCGCAAGAGGCGCGCAGTGCGGCGCGCACGGCCTTGCTGCAAACCGGCATGGAGGGTTACGGCCGCGAGGCATGGCCGCAACTGGGCAGCGGTATCCGTTACAAAACTTATTCCTGGCATCGGGCCGATGGCGGCGCATTCGGCGGCGCGGCCGGCTGGCTGGCCGATGGCACGCCGTTCTGGTTCGGCGCGCGCGGCTCCAGCCGCACCGCCCTCGCCACTTGGGCCGCAGCGCTGGCCAAGGCGCTGCCCGAGCCCAGGTGGCGCGAAGCCGGCCATGCCAACGACGACGCGAGTTGCGTCGACGTCGATTTCTTTGCGCGCTATCGGCTGCGCGCAGTGTGGAAGGGGGATGCGTCAACTCCGGCGCAGACAGGCACCCTGAACGGCCACTACCGTCTGCAGTTTGCCAACGGTAATTGGTTAACGATCAATGCCAACGGCGAGTTGATGCTGGCGGCCGGAGAAGGCGCTGCACCGACCATCAACGGCCGCATGACGATCAATGACTATGTCGCACGCGTGGTCGACCGTGAAGGTGGCGCCGGTTCGGCGCAGGCGGCGCGGGCACTCGCCGTCGCGGCGCGCACCTATCTGTTGCAGAATGCTAATTTCGAAGGCGCCTGCTGGCACATCGCCGACTCTTCGCAGACCCAGCGTGTGAGCGCCAACCCGCCCACGGAAGCTGCCTTGGCCGCCACATGGTTCACCGACGACATCGTATTGAACGGCGTGCCGGTGCACTACCACCGCGACGCGGCAGGGGCCAATCGGCTATCGTGGAAAGACACCGTAGCCCGTGCCGAGGCCGGCTGGAGCTTCGAGCGCATCCTGGCTGAGGCCTATCCGAAAGCGTCGCTCGCCACCGTCGGCGGGCGCAGCGAATGCGCGCGTCTTGATGCAGCCGAAACCTGGCTCGCTCATGCGACAGCTACCTGGAACAACCGGTTGCAGCGTGAACCCGGCTTCGAGCCGCTCGACCAGCTGCCGAACGTCTGCGCGCTCGGCCATGACCAGGGGCACCCCTATTCAGACCAGCACCGTCTGCGCATTTATGTGCGCGGCTGGCGGAGCCTGGACGAGCGCATTACGCTCGCCCACGAATACCTGCACCTGGCATTGCGTTTTCATCCGCATGGCGGTGACGAAGATTACGTCGAACGTCTTGCGCGACAATTGATAGAGGGTTGAACAATGGATAAACCGTCATTCTGCTTCCATTCGCGCCTCGCAGCTGCTGCAGCGCTGCTTGCCGCGCAATGCCTGACCCTGCCGCTTGCCTTGGGGCAGGTCAGTGTCGATGCGCCACGCGGCGGTTGGCGCTACAGCGAAGGTGCGGCTGCAGGCTTTCGGCAGGAAGTGCATTACCCGGCGTCTTCGGTCAATGCATCGGGTCATGCCGAGCAGGCCCTGATTAAAGGCCATATAGATGGCGCTGCCAAGGGAACATCGGGCGCGCCGGGCACGCTGGTCGTCAATGGCGCTGCCATGCCGCTCTCGCTCGACGAAGGCGGCAATTTTGAGCGTCCCTATTCGTTTGGTGCCGGCTCCAACAGCGTGGAAGTGCGCAGTCCTGACGGCAAGTCGCGCCGTCGTGTGCAGTTCTACGATGCCTATGCGGGCAAACCGCAAGCGCGGCTGCGTGTGGTGTTGATGTGGGACACCGACGGCACCGACCTCGACCTGCATGTCATCTCGCCCGACGGCGAGCACGTGTTTTACGGCCACCGCAGCTCGGCCAACGGCGGCGCGCTCGATGTCGACGTGACCACCGGCTATGGCCCGGAAATCTACGCCAACCCAAGTCCGGCGGAGGGCGTGTATCACGTGTATGTCAATTATTACGGCAGCGGCCAGGGCCGGCAAGACGTAACGACCGCGCAGGTCGCCATCATCACCCAGGAAGGGACGTTGTCCGAAAAGCGTCAGACCGTGACGGTGCCCATGCGCAAGGCCGGCGACCTTACCTTGATCAAATCGTTCAGCTACCCATGAAAAAGACATTCTTGACTTCGTTGTTGCTGATCGCCTGCACAACTGCAGCCGGTGCAGACCAGGCCGCAACATCCGCGCCGGCAACTTCGCCGTCAGCCATTTCGGCCACCATGGACACCCCGCACGGGGGCTGGAATTATTCCGGCCTGACTGACCACTCGGGCGACACGCACGTGGCCTACCCCACGCCGCCGATAGATCGCGGCGCGTTGCGCAATCGCACCGTGATCGAAGGGCATATCAAGGAGGCCGGCAAGCATCGCATCCACACACTGATTGTGAACGGCAATCCGATGGTGTTGAACTACGGCGAAGACGGCCGCTACGCGCGCCACTACGCCTTCGGCGGCGGATCGAACAGCGTCGAACTCAAGACTGCAGACGGCAAGACCGCCAAGCGCGTGCAGTTTTACGAAGCAAATCCCAGCCAGCTGTCGCCGCAACTGCGCATCATCTGCTCGTGGGACGCGCCGGAAGCCGAGGTTGACCTGCATATCATTACACCCGACGGCCAACACGCCTTTTATGCCCGCCCCATTCTCGATGGCGGCGGTGGACTCGACGTTGACAGCGTCGACGGCCCCGGCCCGGAGATGTTCACCATGGTCGCCCCGCTGCATGGCGTTTATCACGTCTACGTGAATTATTGGGGCAATTACAGCGACACCGATGGTTATAACTTCGACGAATCGAAGCGCCAGAAGCCGATCATTACCACACGCGTGACGCTGGTGTTTTATGAAAACACCGTGCGCGAAAAGCGTGAGACGTTTGTCATACCGTTGCGCAAGATCAGTGATCTGACGCTGGTCAAGTCGTTCATGTTTTGAATGCGTGTTCGAACGCAGAGTGGGTTCCAGGTGTCGTGTTTCTGATCGGAAGGTAGCAACGGCTGCACGCCAGTTTCATCCCACGGCGCTTGCGCCGCGACGGCGCCAGCCCGCCGCGACTTGCCAATTCGACTTCATTGCGCGTATCCGACGACAGTGCGCAGGGAATTGTAAAATGACGGCTGGGCGTCGAGCAGGGTCCCGGTCCTTGATCTTGGGCAAGTTTCGATCAGTCTGAATCAATGTAAACAAAAATGAAACCGATGAGCCAGTCTGAATCAAAAATTATCCGTATCGTCGACCCAAAAGGGCAATCCTCGCTTTCGCCTGGGCAAAAAACCTTTAATCGCTTGATCAAGAAGATCGACCAGCAGCGCCAGCAGTTGGCTGCTTGGCAGGCGATGATTCCGGCCTATCAGCAACGCGAGGCAAGCGAATTTGAGCCGCTGCGGCAAAACTTCAATATGCTGCGGACAAAGCTCGTGGAATTGTTTGACAACGCCTTTGATGACCGCAAACTCAGCAACACGGACCGGACAAAACTCAAAGACATCATGTGCGGGATCGCGGGCGAAATGCTCGCTGAAAATGACGACCCTGCCCTCAAGGCGATTTACAACAAGTACAGCGACTCTGACTTTGATGCGGAAGCCGAAGAAGCCGCTACGGCTTTGAAGTCGATGATGGAACAGATGTTGGGCGTCGAAATCGACGAACAGGTGGACTTCACGTCTCCGGAGAGCATCTTCGAGCATGTCGGCGAAAAGCTGCGGCAGCAAAAGGCGCAGCAGGAGCAACATCGGCAGGAGCATGATGAGCGCCAGAACACGCGCAAGAAGACGCCCAAGCAATTGGCCAAGGAGGCTCGGCAAGAAAAAGAAGCGCAACATGTCAGCCAATCGATTCGTGCCGTATTTCGACAATTGGCCAGTGCCCTGCACCCTGATAGAGAACAAGATCCGGTTGAGCGTGAGCGCAAGACGGCGTTGATGCAAAAAGTCAATGTGGCTTACGACAAGCGGGATTTGCTCAAGCTTCTGGAGCTGCAATTGGAAGTGGAGCAAATTGATCAATCCATGATCAATACCATTTCCGCCGACCGCTTGAAGCAGTACAACAAGGTGTTGGCGGAACAATCTGCCGAATTGCAGCAAGAAATTGAAGACGTCGAGATGGACTTCAGAGCAGGCTTCGGCTTTCCGCCTTACGGGTCCATGTCGCCGGCCCAGGCGATGCACAGTCTGCAAGGCGACATCAAGCATATCCAGCACGACATCGCGATGTTGAAGCGCGACCTTGCCTCGCTCCGGGATGTTGGCGTTCTCAAAAAATGGCTCAAATCCTATCGGGTCTCTCGCAAGGCGGATTTTGAAGAAGAAATGCTTGCCCGCATGGATATCGACACATTGTTCAAGTGAGCAAAAGGTTGTCTATTTTCCTGGCGTGATTTCTTGGTTAAGCTGTATTCGTTATGCTGTATAAATACACAGTATAATTCCATCACGATTTTTGACTATTTAGGTCAGTGGAGTCCCGTCTTGGCACTGGGGCGAAGCGAGTAAAGCATGGAATGGCAACCAGGGATTGCAACGGTGATTTGGACATTGTCGTCATGACGGCGCCAACTCGTCGCATTGCGCACCTCGACATGGACGCGTTCTATGCGTCGGTTGAGCTATTGCGTTATCCGCAGTTGCGCGGGCAACCTGTGGTGATCGGTGGACGCTCGATCCATAAACCTGTTGTTCAGCCGGATGGCAGCCTGCTCTTTTCCTTGCTGCGCGAATATGTCGGGCGCGGTGTTGTCACCACGTCGACTTACGAGGCTCGTGCGCTTGGCGTATTCTCCGCGATGGGCACCATGAAGGCAGCCAAGTTGGCGCCGGATGCTATCCTGCTACCGGCGGATTTCGATTCCTACCGCCACTATTCCAGATTGTTCAAAGCAGCTGTCGCCGACATAGCGCCCAAAATCCAGGACCGCGGTATTGATGAAATCTATATCGACCTGACCGAAGTTCCTGGCGAAACCGAGGCACTCGGCAGGCGCCTGAAGGCTGCCGTACGTGACGCGACCGGCTTGAACTGTTCGATCGGCATCACGCCAAACAAGTTGCTGTCTAAAATCTGTTCGGAGCTGGACAAGCCCGACGGTCTTACGATCCTTGGCATGGAAGAAATCCCCGCACGTATCTGGCCGCTGGCGGCTCGCAAGATCAATGGCATCGGGCCGAAGACTTCCGAGAAGCTGGCCGCGCTCGGCATTCACACAATAGGCGATTTGGCGCAGGCTGATCCGGCCTTCCTGCAGGAGCATTTCGGCCTCAGCTATGCACAATGGCTGCACGCGGCTTCCCATGGACGCGACGACCGGCCGGTCGAAACCGACTCCGAGACGAAGTCTGTGAGCAGAGAGACGACCTTCGAGCGCAATCTCGATGCCAAACGCGACCGGGCGGTTCTGAGTGAAATATTTACCGATCTGTGCACGCGCCTGGCACGCGATCTGGAGCGCAAAGGGCTCGTCAGCAAGACCATCGGCATCAAGCTGCGGTATGACGATTTCCGCTGCGTTACCAGAGACCTTTCCCTACCGGCACCCACTGCCGATGCGGCCACCATCCGCCGTGCAGCGGGAGAATGCCTGCGGCGTGCGCCACTGGATCGCAAGCTTCGGCTGCTCGGCGTGCGCGCCAGCGCGCTCCTGTTGAAGGACGAGCTAGCTGAATCCGAGCTGCCGATACAAGGGCAGTTGCTTTAACGGCCCCTGCACGTTTTAAGTTCTTACTGGGCGTCGCGACCCGACCTGAGCGGACCAATTGTGCGGTCAATTCGTGGAAGCCCATGGCCTGCTGTGCCATGGGCTTCGCAAATCAACGTGCCTGCGTGTAATTGAGCGGTAGCCACTGATACGATTTGTCGCCCGCCTTCAGATGTCCGAGGCCGGGGAACTGGAGGTGTGCTGCGGCAACAAGGTCGCCTTCTTTCGCGATCTCGGTAAACATCCTGTTGCGCGTCCCCGCCGCAGTCTTCGCATCGGCATCGTAGCCGAACGTAACCAGAGGATTTTCCAGCTGCACCGACGCAACGTGAATCAAATCGCCAATGACGACCAGCTTTTGTCCCTGGCTTTCGATGACGTAGGAAGTGTGCCCTGCAGTATGGCCGTAACTGGCAATCGACTTGATCCCCGGTGCCAAGTCGGTGTTGCCGCTGAACGGCTGATATTTGTGCGCGGCCACATACGGCGTGAGCGATGCCGATGCCCCCTGGAACATCCCCTTCATGCCGGCCGGCGCATGTTCCAGATTGGCCTGACTCAACCAATAGTCCGATTCGCGCTGATCGGCGTGTATTGTGGCATTGGGGAATGCCGCTATGCTATTGGCGGCAAGCCCGCCCACGTGGTCAGGGTGGAGATGGGTTAGATAGATTTCGTCGACCTGTGCTGCGTCGTAACCGGAAGCCTTGAGATTGGCCCGCAACTTGCCGAGTGTGGGGCCAAACAGACTGCCTGCGCCGGCGTCAATCAGGATCAGCTTGCTGCCCGTGTTGATCAGGTAGGCATTGACCGAGCTTTCGAGCGGCGTTTTGAGGAACTGTTTTTTCAGTGCCTGCCTGGTTTTGGCGGGGTCTTCCTGCAGCAATTGATCGACCGGCAAATCAACCGTACCGTCGCTCAGCGCAGTAATTTCGAATTCACCCAGCGTGGTGCGGTAAAACCCGGGGGCGGAGAATTTTGCCATTGGTGCAGCGGCGTGCGCGGGCATGCCCGCCAGGCCGGTCAATGTAAAGGCGGTGGCAAGCATTGCTGCCCGTGCGATTTGCGTCATTTTCATATTCGACATGATTTTCCTTTGAGCCTGTGGGCCACGAGTTGTTGGTGAAAAGGATTCTCTGTCTTTGCGTAAATCAGTACAATATGGCAAATTGCAAACCATCTTTGCGATATTCGCAAAATTAGGGCGGTCAACCATGCTTGATGACATACGCGCCTTCCTCGCTGTTGCCGAGGCGGCCAGCTTTTCAAAAGTGGCGAAATCGCTCGATGTCGCGGTGTCTTCGGTATCGAGAAAAATTGAGGCGCTGGAGAGCAGCCTTGGTACAGCGCTTTTTTATCGCACCTCGCGCGTCGTCATGCTGACTGACGCCGGTGAGCAGTTCCTGCCGAGAGCCCGGAATATGCTGGCGGAACTCGACGACGCCAGGCATTCGATTTCCGCACTTTCCGACGACCCGCACGGCTTGCTGACGGTTACGGCGCCGTCCGCTTTCGGGCGCCGGCATCTCGCACCAGCGGTAATCAGTTTTCTCAAGCAATATCCGTTGATGGAAATTGATCTTCATTTGAGCGATCACATTGTCGACCTGTCGGCGCAGCGTGTTGACGTAGCGATCCGCCTGGGTGCGCTACCCGATAGCGATCTGGTGGCGACACGTCTGGCACCGATCGCGCGGCTTGCTTGCGCGAGTCCGGCGTATCTGAAGAAATTCGGCACACCCGCTTCACCTTCCGATTTGCTGCAACACAATTGTGTGACCATGGCTACATCACCGCCGCCTGCCGGCTGGTGGTGCTTTGCCGGTGTCAATCGCGACGCGGCGTTGGCTGTGCGCGGAACATTGAGAACGGACGACACGGATGCCATGCTGCAAGCGGCAGTTGCCGGCATTGGCATCGTCCACCTGGCGAGCTGGTTGGTCAGCGACATCATCGTGGCGGGGAAATTGATTCCGCTGTTCGGCGCAGCCGATGCTGCATTGTCAGACAAGTCGCCATTCGCTGTTCATGCGGTGAGAATGCCGGGGCGATCACACACCGCAAAAGCGCAACTTTTTATCGGCCATTTGAAGAACGAATTCGGCTCGCCGGCATATTGGGATAGGGCGCTCGTTGGGGCCGACGTGATCAAGCCGAAAAAAACGCACATAAGGAAATTCACCTGAAATTCCATGCCCGGCACATAGCTTCGTGCAACCAAGCGTTCACATTTGCAAATCCATCGTTTTACGGTAGAGCCAGCTATTCGAAGCTGGTTCGACCCTAACTCAGCCAGAGAGTGCCTATGTCTCTCAAACACAACGCCGGCTGAATTCTTTGCATTTGCGATTTTTCCTTGCTAGAATCCGCTCTCCTTTACGCAACACCTCTTTCCATTGGAGCCAAAAGTGCCTCGCACTATCGTCAAAAACTGCTAATCGCTGACGACTGCTTTCGCAGCATCGTCCGCGCATGAGCGCGTCGTTTGCTGCGGCACTGGCTTTTCCTCCTCGATCATCCGAGGACACAAACCGCACACACCATCATTGATACCCTGAGCGGGATATCTGCGTTCGCCTGCACGGACTTCGTCGTCAGCCACCATTGACCCTGTATAGGCATCGGTGCGGACAACGCGTCGATGGACAAATATGTTTCTGCAAGCATTATCTATGTTGAAGTACCCGCGCACGCCGCATCTGGAAGGTTCGCGTTTGCAAGAGGGCGACTCGGCGCACGATCAGGTCCCACTGTCGGCGTTGAAGGACTGCCATGTCGTCATCGAGGAAAAGCTCGATGGCGCAAACACCGGCATTTCGTTTGGCGATGGCGCCGATCTGTTGTTGCAGTCGCGCGGCCATTATCTGGTCGGGGGCGGCAGTGAGCGCCAATTCAATTTGCTCAAACCTTGGGCACGCGCGCATGAAGACACGCTGCTGGCGCGCCTGGAAGATCGCTACGTAATGTATGGCGAATGGACGTACGCCAAGCATTCGGTGTTCTACGACTGCTTGCCGCATTACTTCCACGAATTCGACATTTACGACCGGCATACCGGAGAGTTTTTGTCCACTCCGAGGCGACATGCGCTTCTCGCCGGCTCGCCGGTCATGTCAGTGCCCGTGCTTTATGCCGGCCCGATGCCAGCCACCGGGAAACTGCTCTGGAAACTCGTGCGACATTCGCTGGCCAAGACTGCGGCGTGGCGCAAGTCGTTTGAAATCACAGTCGGACGCGAGGGCTTGCTGTTGCCCCTGGCATGGCAGCAAACCGACAAAAGCAACCGGTCGGAAGGCCTGTATCTGAAGGTCGAAGACGCGGACAAGGTTATTGCGCGCTACAAATTTGTGCGACAGGACTTTGTTCAGGCAATTCTTGATTCCGGTTCCCATCACGCGGCAAGGCCCATTGTGCCGAACCAGCTTGCATCAGGTGCGGATCTCTATGCGCCCGTGCCGACCGTGACCTGGGAAATGCTGGGCCTCACGACGCTCCATTCGAACGCGGAAGTGGTGGCCTTGCAGGAATTTGACGCCGCCGATTGGCCGCACCGTAACGCGTAGCTTGCGCCATGGCCGGCGACGTCGTCGGACACTGGCGGTTGCCAAAATGCAAAAATGAAATTTGGAGAATGACATGAAGAACAACATGAAGTACAACATTACGCACGCCAACCTGGTAGACCTTGTACCGATGCCCGGCGCGGGCTACGATTGGGCCTTGCTGTGCGAGGCAATTCCGTCATTGCTGGCGCTGGAGAACACGTCCCAGGACCCGATCTACCATGCCGAAGGCAACGTCGGCATTCATACACGCATGGTGCTCGACGCATTGCTGGAAGACCATTATTTTCAGAGCGCGGACGGCGATCGTCGTTTCATTTTGTTCGTTTCGGCCTTGCTGCACGATATCGCAAAGCCGATCACGACGCGAGTCGACGAGCAAAGCGGGCGCATATCGCAACCGGGCCATTCGAGAAAGGGTGCGATCGATGCGCGTATCTTGCTATGGTATGCCGGTACGCCATTCGCTACGCGCGAAGCGATCTGCCGCATCATCGCCGAACACCAGGTGCCTTTTTTCGCCTTTGCTTCACGCTCCGGCGAATCGCCGCAACGCATCGCGCGCTGTTTGTCGTGGAAGCTGCATCTGCCCGATCTGGTTTGCGTGGCACGGGCCGACATGCGCGGACGCACGTTTCACGGCAAGGACGCCTGCCTGCAAGACATCGAATTGTTCCAGATGGCCGCGCAGGAGGATGGCTGTTGGGATGGCCGGCGCTTTGCCGTGGACGCGCACACCCGCCTGTCCTACGCGCGCGGCCTCGAAATTCAATTGGACGCGCCGTATTTCCAGCCGGATGGGTCGAAAGTCACGCTGTTGTCCGGTTTGCCAGCCAGCGGCAAGGATACCTGGGTGGCCAGGCATGCTGCTGATTTGCCGGTCGTGAGTTTCGACAATGCCAAGGCGGAATTGGGTTTGAAGCACGGCGAAAACGACGGCCAGGCGGCGCATCATGCAATCGACATGGCCAAAGCATTGTTGCGCTTCAAAAAGCCTTTTGTTTTCAATGCCACGCATTTGTCGCAGCAAATGCGCGACAAATCGCTCGATCTGCTTTTCGCCTACCAGGCGGAAGTGCGACTGGTCTACCTTGAGACGACGCCGGCGGCGATTTTCCAGCGCAACCGGAACCGGGATACGACGCTGCGCAATGCGGATATCGAGAGGATGCTGCACCGTTGGGAAGTGCCGGTATCGAGTGAGGCGCATTGCGTCGAATATGAAGTTGGGCACGCGACCGGTTTGAAGGGGTAGGCTCAAAAAACCTATCTAGTGTCCCGGACCAAGTGTCTTTGCCGAGGCGACCGGATTGCCGTAACAGCTGAACCATGCTGCCCACATTGCTTGCCAATAAAAAAAGCCGACCCCAAGGGGTCGGCCAAATGCCTCTTAGCGATACATTCAGAGGCCGAGGTCTTTCACAAATTGATTCGTATATGAGAGGCCCGTGTCGCGGTCAAAGGACCAGAAGTGCAGGCCGGCAATGCCGTTCGACCGGGACCAGGACGACAAGGTATCGGTGTCGCCGATGGTGAATGTTTCTCCGGCACTGTCGTTCGGACCGCTCATCGGGGTCAGTTCAAGGTGGTTGTACGGCAGCTTGTAGTAGCCGTGGAAGTCCATTGCCGCCTGGATTGCCGACTGGCCCATCTGGCAGGCGCCGCCGCTGACTACGCAGTTATAGGTGCCGGTGCCGCCGTAGTCCATCGTCATAAGGTTGACGTAATAGTTGCTCAGACCACCCGCCTGAATGGCATTCATGACCGCGATTCCCATCGAGCCGAGCGGATTGGGCGATGAGCCGCCCATGTCGACTGCAGTTGTCGCGCCGCTCTGGCTCGTGGCCAGCGTGGCGATAGTGAACGAAAAGCGCAGGTTCGGATATTTCGACTGCGCTGTCTTCACACGTGCCACCAGGTTGGCGAGATCGGCGGCGCTCTGGCCGGCCTCAATGTCGAAGTCGATGCCGATCAGGTTTGAGGAATTGTAGCGGTTGATGAAGGTGCTGAAGTCGGCATCGTTGCCGCAGGTGAATGAGCCCGCCTGCCCGCCGGTGGAGACGATGTATTGCTTTCCGGCCGAGACGAACGCTTGTACGTTGGCGGAGGCGAACGTCGACGCGGTCATGCCGCCCCAGTTTTCCGAGCCGCAGGCGCCGGTGGCAAAGGCCCAGGTCAATACCTTGTTATGCGACGGCATGGCGGTGGTGATGGGCAATACAGTGCCGGTTGCTGCGCTCTGCATTGCGTCGGTATTCCAGTTGGCGCTGGCCGTTATGTCTTTGTAAGGGCTGAAAATGAACCCGGGTGTTGGCGTCGGTGTCGGAGTTGGTGTCGGCGTGGGCGTCGAGGATGCGAGCGTGATGTTCCACTTCTGCGCGGTCGTGCCATTCTGATCCCAGATGTCGATCGTAGCGCCATCGGTCGTGGACGCGCCATAGACGTCCAATGCCTTGTTGCTGTTCGGATTGACCAGCGTATAAGTGCCGTCGCTATTCTTGGTGAGTTTCCATTTCTGCGCCGCAGTGCCGTTTGAGTCCCAGATATCGACGGCGGCACCATTGGTGGTGGAGGCGCTGTAGACGTCCAGTGCCTTGTTGCTGTTCGGGTTAATCAGTGTATAGGTGCCGTCGCTGTTCACGTTGATCTGCCACTTCTGCGCGGCCGTGCCGTTCTGGTCCCAAATGTCGATCTTGCTGCCGTTGGTGGTGGCGGCGCTGTAGACGTCGAGTGCTTTGTTGCTGTTGGGGTTGACTAATGTGTAGATCGAGCCGGACGTGATACCTGGTGTCGGCGTGGGCGTGGGGGTCGGTGTCGGGGTTGGTGTAGGCGTCGGCGTCGGTGTAGGCGTGCCGCTGCAACTGCCGCCCGGGCTGAACAGACTTGCCACGCTCGGATTCCAACCGGTGCCGACGTAATCGGTCTGGGTCACCAGCGCCGTGTAGTTCGCGCCGTTGTAGGTGACGACCTGACCGGCCGTGTAAGTGCCGCCTTCCACCCATGCCACGCATGATGCCGCTTTGACGTTGCGCGTCAGCTGTTTCTGGCTGCTGCTGTTAAGCGAATCCTGCGATCCGCTACCGCCGCAACCGGCCAGCATGCTGCCGATCAATCCCAGTATCAGGGTACTCGATGCTTTTGTTTTCATGGCTCTCTCCTCAATCTGATGACGGTGTAGAAGGGCTCTGAAGAGTCGCAGGAATACGGCCGACGGCGACATTTTTATGGCGCGCACGGCGTTGCCTGATCCACCTGATCCCGCTACGTTTTTTTAGTTATTCACTGGGTTGCTCAACGTCACTGCGTTCGCCGAGTGGTCGTTGAACTGCAGTCGGGCAAGAATGCGATTGCGCTAACTAACGGTCAAGTGGTTTCAATTGATGCCTACCAGTAACAGACCACATTCGATGCCAACGAATCTGCGCGACCCTCGTAATCGAAGTGAGGGACAGTCGAGGTGGCCTCACTGAGTTGTGTCAGGCAAGGGGCGTTAATCGCAAATAAT
>DATBQE010000122.1:0-29511 GCA_036561005.1 Burkholderiaceae bacterium
CGATGAAGCATTTGCGCGAAAGGCTGGTTAGCCTCCTGAATGAAGAACGGCCCGGTCGTTCTTACGACCGGGCCGTCAAGGCCAAACCAAAGCGTTATGCCGTTCGCGTCATCAAGAAATCACCTTAACTGAACGGCATTACCGCGTGGCGGGCATTTTTCTATTTTGGCGGAGTGGACGGGACTCGAACCCGCGACCCCCGGCGTGACAGGCCGGTATTCTAACCAACTGAACTACCACTCCAACAACTTTACTTACTGCGAAATCTGTCTTGTACGCTTCTTGCCTGGTGGGTGCTGAGAGGCTCGAACTCCCGACCTACGCCTTGTAAGGGCGCCGCTCTACCAACTGAGCTAAGCACCCGCGTGGACTGCCACTTAGCTTGAAGCACTGGACGTTTGTCACCACGTCCAAAGAGGCGAGATAATACCGCAGATTTTTTCACTTGGCTAGGGGGTAAACGTCCAGACTTGCAATTTTCCAGCCTTTCATTGCAAAAAAGTCGATTTCGGGGGATTCTCATGGGCTCCAGATCAGGAAGAACCGAGGATTACCCATGCTCGACGCGCTCGCGGAAGCCGCACTGTATCCGGCCATAGAACCTTATCAAAGCGATATGTTGCCGGTCGATGAAATGCATACCCTGTATTGGGAACAGTGCGGCAACCCTGATGGGGTGCCGGTGCTGTTTCTGCACGGCGGGCCAGGTGGCGGCCTGTCGCCGACGCATCGGCGGTTCTTTGATCCTTCGCATTACCGCATCGTGCTGTTCGACCAGCGCGGCGCCGGCAAGTCCACACCGCTCGGTGAATACCGGCATAACACCACCCATTTGCTGATCCATGACATCGAACGCCTGCGGGTCTTGCTCGGCATCGAAAAATGGCTGGTTTTCGGCGGTTCCTGGGGTTCCACTCTGGCGCTGGCCTATGGCCAGGCGCACCCGGCCCATTGCACCGGGTTCGTCCTGCGCGGCATTTTCCTTTGCACGTCGGATGAGATTGACTGGTTCATCAACGGCATGGGGCGGTTTTATCCCGAGGCGTATGCCGAATTTGCCGCGGCAATTCCGGAAGCTGAGCGCGGCGACTTGTTGCGTGCGTATGAACAGCGGCTATTTTCCGACGATCCGAAAGTGTATCTGCCGGCTGCGCGCGCCTGGGCGCGTTATGAGGGCAGTTGCCTTTATCTGTTGCCGCATGCTGCAGCACTGGCCGATTTCACAGCCGACACGGTTGCGTTGGGCATAGGCAGGCTGGAGGCACACTATATGCTCAACGGCGGGTTTTTCGAAGACGATCAATTGATCCACAATCTGACGCGCATCCGCCATTTGCCGGCCGTGATCGTGCAAGGTCGCTACGACGTAATCTGCCCGCCGGGCACGGCCGACCGCCTGCACCGGGCTTGGCCGGAGTCGCGTTTTCACATCATTCCCGACGCCGGGCATGCCGCGATGGAGGTCGGGATTGCCAAGGCATTGGTCGCCGCGACCGACCAGTTTAGAGATCACGAAGCATTCGAGTAACGAGCTGTTGCATTTCGTCACGGCATCGCACTGGCGCGCCGGACTTGGCATATGATAGTGCTCTCTGTCGCACGAACCCGATAACAAGCTGGAGGCGTAGATGACTGCCGGATCGAAAAAGTACCGCTTGATAACGCGCAGCGATTTTGACGGCCTGGTCTGCGCCGTGTTGCTGCGGCATCTGGAGCTGATCGACGAGATCAAGTTCGTCCATCCCAAGGACATGCAGGATGGCAAGATCGAGGTCAGCGACCAGGACCTGACCACCAATCTGCCTTACGTTCCCGGCGTGCATCTGGCATTCGATCATCATCTGTCCGAGACCAAGCGCAATACCGGCGAGCGGCCCAATCACATCATCGATCCCGATGCGCCATCGGCGGCGCGCGTTGTGTACGATTATTACGGTGGCCTGAAGGCTTTCCCGGCCGAGTGGAATGACATGATGGCGGCGGTTGACAAGGGCGATTCGGCGCAGTTCAATCGCGACGAAATCCTGCAGCCGGCCAAGTGGGATTTGCTCAATTTCCTCATGGATGCGCGCACCGGCCTGGGCCGCTTCCGCGAATTCCGCATCTCGAACTACAACCTGATGATGGATTTGATCGAGTATTGCCGCAACCATTCGATCGAACAAATCATGCAGCTGCCCGACGTCAAGGAGCGCGTCGACATTTATTTCGAGCATGAGCCGAAATTCAAGGAACAGATCAAGCGCTGCACCGTAGTGCATGGCAACCTGGTGGTGCTCGATTTGCGCAAGGAAGAAACCATCTACGCCGGTAATCGCTTCATGATCTATGCGATGTATCCGGCAACGAACATCTCGATCCATGTGCTGTGGGGCTTGAAGAACCAGAACACGGTGTTTGCCACCGGCAAATCGATCCTCAACCGTACGTCGAAGACCAATATCGGTGACCTGATGCTGTCTTACGGCGGCGGCGGGCACGAAAACGCCGGCACTTGCCAGGTTGAGAACGACAAATCCGACGAGGTGTTGAAGGCGCTGGTTGCAAAGATCAATGCGGACGGCTGATCGCGCAAGGTACGTAACGAGTTTTCTGAACAAAGCCCCAAACCTGGGGCTTTGTTGCTTTCGCAATTGGAGCAAATCCTCTAGTCCACTCGGCGATAATAAGCCTCGCTTTTCTTCCGGACCCTACTTGCCATGAACGCAAAAACGTATTCGCACCTGCTCGCCCCCCTCGATCTCGGTTTCACCACGCTGAAGAATCGCGTCATCATGGGTTCGATGCATACGGGCCTGGAAGACCGCTTCTACAATTATCCGAAACTGGCGGCCTTCTTTCGCGAGCGAGCGCGCGGTGGCGTCGGTCTGATTGTGACCGGCGGCATTTCGCCGAATCGTTCCGGCTGGCTGTTGCCGTTCGGCGGCACGCTCAACAGCATCTTCGATATCCCCAATCATCGCAAATTGACTCAAGCGGTGCACGAGGAGGGCGGCAAGATCGCCATGCAGATCTTGCATTCCGGGCGCTATGGCTATCAGCCGCTGGTGGTGTCGGCTTCGGCCATCAAGTCGCCAATCTCGATGTTTCGCCCGCGCGCCTTGAGCGACGGCGGCATCTTGCGCACCATACGCGACTACGTGCGTTGCGCCAAGCTGGCACAGAAGGCCGGCTACGACGGTATCGAAATCATGGGTAGCGAAGGCTACCTGCTCAACCAGTTCCTGTGCGCGCGCACCAACAAGCGCACCGACCGCTGGGGCGGGTCGATCGAGAACCGCATGCGCTTGCCGGTGGAAATCGTCAGGCAGGTGCGCGCCGCGGTGGGGACGAACTTCATCATCATGTATCGTCATTCGTTGCTTGACCTGGTCGACGGCGGCAATACCTGGGACGACGTGGTCGCCGTGGGCAAGGCGCTGGAGCAAGCGGGCGTGAGCATCATCAATACCGGTATCGGCTGGCACGAGGCGCGCGTGCCGACCATCGTGACATCGGTGCCGCGCGCGGCTTTTCGCAGCCTGGCCGGCCGCTTGCGCAAGGAATTGAAGATTCCCGTCGTGGCGTCGAACCGCATCAACATGCCCGACGAAGCGGAAGACATCATCGCCAGCGGCGACGCCGACATGGTGTCGATGGCGCGGCCTTTTCTGGCCGATCCCGACTTCGTGCGCAAGGTCGAGGGCGGCCGGGTCGATGAAATCAATACCTGCATCGCCTGCAACCAGGCTTGCCTCGATCATACCTTCTCCAACCAGCGCGCCAGTTGTCTGGTCAATCCGCGCGCGGCGCACGAGACCGAGCTGGTGTTTCGCAAGACGGTGCGGGCCAAGCGCGTGGCCGTCATCGGTGCCGGGCCGGCCGGCTTGTCGGCGGCGACGGTGGCGGCCGAGTGCGGGCATGACGTCACTTTGTTTGAATCGAGCGATCGCATCGGCGGGCAATTCAATTATGCGATGCGCGTTCCGGGCAAGGAAGAGTTCGCCGAGACCTTGCGTTATTTCGCGCGCCGACTCGAGATTACCGGTGTCAAGCAGCGTCTGGGCCAGCGCGTCACGCGCGAACAGTTGTTGCAGCAGAGTTTCGACGAAGTGATTGTCGCCGCCGGGATTGTGCCGCGCAAGCCGCGCATCGAAGGCATCGACCACCCCAAGGTATTGTCCTATCTCGACGTGTTGAAGAACAATGCGCCGGTCGGCAAGCGCGTGGCGATCATCGGCGCAGGCGGCATCGGCTTCGATATCGGCGAGTTCCTGTTGCACGATCCGCAAGTTGCATTGCCGCTTCCGCTTTCAAACTGGCTGGGCGAATGGGGCGTCGATCTGCAGGCCGAAACCAACGGCGGGCTGGTTGCGCCGCATGACGAAACCCCGGTCAGGCAAGTCTATTTGCTGCAACGCAAGGCTTCGAAGCTTGGCGCAACACTTGGCAAGACCTCCGGCTGGGTGCATCGTGCGACGCTGGTGCGCAAAGGCGTGGAAATGCTCGCCGGCGTCGAATATCGCAAAATCGACGATCAGGGTTTGCATATCACGGTCGGCGGCGTGGAGCGTCTGCTGGAAGTCGATAACGTGATCATCTGCGCCGGACAGGACTCGTTGACCGAGTTGATGCCGCCTGCGGAGGCTGCGCCAACGTCCGGTCCGCGTTTCCATTTGATCGGCGGTGCTAAACTTGCTGCTGAGCTCGATGCCAAGCGTGCCATACGTGAAGGGGCAGAATTGGCGGCGGCGCTGTAATATTGAGGCCCTAGTCCGGATATTTCATCGGGACGCGCAGGCCACCGTACAAATTGGATTTTTTGCCGCTACACAGAAAACCCTGCATACCTATACCTACCTTTAAAATATCTGGCCGGCCCGGTGAAATATCCGGGCTAGGTAACAGTAAGTAACAAGCGCACCAAGTGGTCGTTGCTGGTCCTATGATCGGTAACATGTGGCCGCAACGACCTTGGCCGCCTAGCGCAAGGGAGTTGCCATGAACACGAGACATGTCAGAACAGCCAGGTTGGTCGTCGCGGCGGCCGGCATTTTGGCCGGTTGTTCCAGCACGCAGCTTTATGAACCTGCGCCGGAATCAGGCAAGGGCGCTGGCTCAGCCAGTAGCAAGCCCACACATCGCGAAACTGCCGCGCCGGCGGCGCGGGTAAGCAACTTTATGTCGCTTGATCATTACAAACGCGTGTTGGCGCAAAGAATTGCCGAAGTGAATCCTTCCAAGGTCTACCCCGGCAATCCGCAGGCCATGCTGCGCTCGGTCGTGGTGATCAAGTATGTGCTCGATGCCAACGGCAATCTCATGTCGAGCGACACCTTGCGTACCAATGGCGATACCGTCGCAACATCGACGGCGCTGGGCGCGTTGCGCCATGCGGCACCGTTCCCGGCACCGCCTTCCCATCTGCTCAACCACGGCCGCGTCGAAATCCTGGAAACCATGCTGTTCAATGACGACGGACGATTCCAGATGCGCAGCATCGCGGCGCCACAGCTAGACGAATAGGAAATTTCATTGGTCGTTGTTAGTGTGCGGCAAGTTTCTGCCGCATTTTCCGTTTTGCCGCATACTATAGCCTGGTCATCTTGCTTATATCCACCATGCCAGGTATCGACGCTTCGCGCCCACCCAAGTTTTATCGTTATTCCGACCGAACCCGGCTTGAACGCTCGCTGACGCAAGGCGAATTTCGCTTGCGTCCGCCGTCTGTCGATCCCGCCACCGGCGCGCAGCCCTCCGGCTACCTGACGCTTAGTCTGACCCGCAGCTGGAAGGAAAGCCTGTTCGACGTCTTTGCCGGCGCCGATAGCTGCCTGATCATTCATGATACCGAGCAATTCGGCGAGCGCATACACCGTGCGGCCAAGCTGGCGCTGCCGAGCTGGGCCGGAATCGATGCTGCCGTGTCGTATGGCCGGCCGAGCCCCTTGGGTGCGGTTTTCTCCAAAGCGCGCGAAGATGCGGCGCATGACGAGTGGATGTTTGCGTGGCGCCCGACCCAGGCCATGCTGTCCTTGAATCCGGTGTTTATCCGTATCGGCAGTATCGAAGGCATCGCGGAGCTGCGCGACAAGCACGCCGTGATTGGTTTGCTGCACTAAAGTTGACCGGCCCAAATCCCGGCCCATTTCTGAACCGGTTTGGCAAAGGAGGTCCACATGAATGAATTGCATGTCGACGTTGCAGTAATCGGTGCCGGCACTGCCGGGTTGGCGGCATTTCGCGCCGCGAAAGCACTCGGCAAACGCGCCGTCCTCATCGAAGGCGGGCCCTATGGCACGACCTGCGCGCGCGTCGGCTGCATGCCGAGCAAACTGCTGATTGCGGCAGCCGAAGCGGCGCATGCTATCGGCGAAGCGCCAGGTTTTGGCGTCCATGCCGACAATTTGCGCATTGACGGCAAGGCAGTGATGGCGCGTGTGAAGAGCGAGCGCGACCGTTTCGTCGGTTTCGTGCGCGAAGGCGTCGAGCGGATTCCCGAGGCGGAACGCGTGCGCGGCCATGCGCGCTTCCTAGGCGCGACAACCCTGCAGATCGATCAACATACGCTGGTGCATGCCGAGCGCATCGTCATTGCCACCGGCTCGCATCCGCAGATCCCGCTTGGACTGCGTGATGGCGGCAAGCGCCTGCTGATCAATGACGACGTATTCGAATGGAACAACTTGCCCGAATCGGTAGCCGTGATTGGCACCGGCATCATCGGACTGGAGCTGGGCCAGGCGCTGCATCGCCTTGGCGTGCGCGTGGCCGTGTTCGGCCGCAGCGCACGCATCGGGCAGTTGAGCGACCCCAAGGTTGCGGCGGTTGCGGCCCAGGCGCTGGGCGGCGAGCTTGATTTGCGCCAGCACGCAACGATAGTTTCCGTGCATGACGAGGGCGAACGCGTGCAGCTGCGCTATCGCTCTTCCGCAGGCGCGGAACATGTCGAACACTATCGCTATGTGCTCGCGGCTTCCGGGCGGGTTCCCAATGTGCGCAACCTGGGCCTGGAAAATACCGGCCTCGCATTGGATGCCCACGGTGTGCCGCTCTATAACCCCACTACCATGCAATGTGGCGACAGCGCCATCTTCATTGCCGGCGACGCCAACGACGAACGTCCATTGCTGCACGAAGCTGCCGACCAGGGCCGCATTGCGGGTGACAACGCCGCGTCCTTTCCCGCCGTGCACCCGGGCTTGCGCCGTACGCCGCTCAGTGTCGCATTCACCGACCCGCAGATTGCCGTCGTGGGGCAGGCATTTTCCGAACTGAAAGGGGAATTCGCGATCGGCGCCGTATCGTTCGAAGACCAGGGACGCAGCCGCGTCATGCGCCAGAATCGCGGCCTGCTGCGCGTCTACGGGGAATTCGGCACCGGACGCTTTCTCGGTGCCGAGATGATCGCGCCGCGCGCCGAACACCTGAGCCATTTGCTCGCATGGGCCTGCCAAAACCGCATGACGGTGCAGGCCATGCTCGAGATGCCTTTTTATCATCCGGTTATCGAGGAAGGCGTGCGCACCGCCCTGCGCGATCTGAATGAAAAACTGTTGCGCGGCGTGCCTGAGATCGAGCATTGCACCGATTGCACGCCGGGTATTTAGAAACTGCCTGACGATTTATTACCAATAATTAACGTGTATCGGGCAAAATAGGAAAATCGAAAGTATTTTCGGGGCATCTGAAGAGCATTGGCGCCGTTACCCGACGCTCTCTCGCAAATGCTGATTGGCTAAGGGGGTCTTCGTCAATGCGTCTGAAACTGCGCGCTTCCATCGTGCTTGCCGTCGTGATCGGCTTGTTGATCCCGGTCACGGTCTCCAGCCTGCTTACGCTGGGGCAGCGCGAGAGCGCCATGGCGCAACGCCTGGCTTCGGACCACCGGCGCCTGACCGACATCCTCACGCTCGGCATGGAAGAGCCGCTGTGGAACCTCAGCCATGATGCGGGACGGCCGCTGTTCGACTCGGTGCTCTCCGATGAACGCGTGACATCGGTATTCGTGCGCGACAAGAAGTTTGGCGCCTTCCTTGCGGAAGTGCATCCCGAACGGCGCCGCGGACAGCAATTCAAACTCAACCGCGATGTGGTGTACAACGGCAATGTAATCGGCTACGTCACGGTCGAGATGGATAGCGGCCAGCTCGACGACGAAGTAGCGCGCGATCGCCGCACCTTCGTGCTGACCGTGCTCGGGCAATTACTGCTCTCCATCGTCCTCATCGTAGCCATCCTTCAGTCACGCCTGCTGGCGCCGTTGCGCCGTTTGATGCAGGAATCCCAGCGTCTCGCGCGCAAGCAATTGGACGAACCCTTTACCTGGCGCCGCGACGACGAGCTCGGTAGTTTGGGCGCGAGCCTGGAAAGCACGCGCCAGGCTCTGCAGGCCTTGTTCGGCGAGATTGAAACCAAGAACCGCGCGCTGGAGCAAGACATCGAGCGGCGCGCCTTGACCGAGAAAGAATTGCAGCGCCATCGCGACCACCTTGAAGACCTCGTCAAGGAACGCACCGCCGAATTGACGGTCGCCAAGGAACGCGCCGAAGTGGCCAACCGCGCCAAGAGCACCTTCCTCGCCAGCATGAGCCATGAATTGCGCACCCCGCTCAACGCCATTCTCGGGTATGCGCAAATCCTCAAACGCGAACGCAACCTAAGCGAGCGCCAGACCACTGGCTTGAACACCATACGCCAGAGCGGCGAACATTTGCTGACCCTGATCACCGACCTGCTCGATCTGTCCAAGATCGAAGCCGGCAAATTCGAGTTGTATGTGAACGCGGTCGATCTGATGGCCTTCCTCGCGACGATTGCCGATATCATTCGCATCAAGGCCGAGCAAAAAAGCCTTTTATTCAGCTTCCACGCGGCGCCCGATTTGCCGCATACCGTGTTGATCGATGAAAAGCGCGTGCGCCAGGTTTTGCTGAACCTGCTCGGCAATGCCGTCAAATTTACTGACCACGGGCACATTTCGTTGCGCGTCGCCGCAGTTTCCCAGGACAATGGCCACAGTCTTTTGACTTTCGACGTGGAAGACACCGGCGTCGGCATGACGCAGGACCAATTCGAAACCATCTTCCAGCCGTTTGAACAGGTGGGTGAGCTCGAGCGCCGCTTTGGCGGCACCGGACTGGGCCTGTCCATCAGCCGCCAATTGGTGCGCATGATGCACAGCGATATTCGGGTCGACAGCACGCGCGGCAAAGGGAGCCGCTTCAGTTTCGATTTGCAGGTACCGGTGGTCGAAGTGGACATGGCCTTGCGCCCGGCCAAGCGGCGCGTCTCAGGCTATGCCGGCCCGGTGCGCAAAATATTGATTGTTGACGACGTGGTGGCGAACCGCCAGATGCTGGCCGATCTGCTGCATACACTGGGCTTTGCCGTCGACGAAGCCGGCGACGGAAAGGAGGCGTTGCGCCAGATGGCGCTCGGTGCGCCGGACCTGGTTTTGATGGACATCATGATGCCGGTGATGGATGGCCTGGAGGCGACGCGTCAGATACGGGCCAATAAGACCTGGCATGACGTGCCGATCATCGCTATTTCCGCCAGTGCTACGTCGGAAGATCAGCGCGACAGCATGACAGCCGGTGCCAATGCCTTCATGACCAAGCCGATCGACCAGGATCAATTCCTGCAGCATGTGGCGAGCTTCCTGAACCTGATCTGGGATACGGAACCGCTGCCCAAAGAGCTGTCTTCAGCCAGCGGCCCGAAAAACGAGGTGCTCGAAGTACCGCCGAAAGAAGAAATGGGCAAGCTGTATGAATTGGCGTTGGCCGGCAACATGCGCGATATTCGGCGCCAGGCCGAACATATTGCAACCCTCGACGCCAAATACCAGCCTTTTGCCGACAAGCTGGCCGCCTTGGCCAAGAGTTACCAGTCGAAAGCCATCCTGGAATTCGTCGAAACCTACGTCGAGGCCAAGCGTACGCCATGAGACCGTCAGCCATGCCCGCGCAGCCGACGGCAACGATCCTGATCATCGACGACACGCCCGCCAATGTAGGTTTGCTGGTTGACTACCTGGAAGACAATGGCTTTCGCGTGATCGTCGCACAAGACGGGCTGGAGGGCATCAAGCGCGCCGAGTTTGCCCAGCCCGACCTGATCCTGCTCGACGTCATGATGCCCGGCATGGATGGCTTCGAGACCTGCGCGCGGCTGAAGGCGTCGGACAAGACCTCCGACGTTCCGGTCATGTTCATGACAGCCTTGACCGAGTCGGGCGAGAAGGTCAATGCATTCGGTGTCGGCGCGGTTGATTACGTCACCAAACCGTTCCAGATCGAGGAAGTGCTGGCGCGGGTCAAAACGCATCTGGCATTGCGCGCGATGCGACGCCAGCTGGAGCAGCAAAACCGGCAATTGCAACAAGAAATTGCGATTCGCCTGCAAACCGAGAGCGCGCTGCGGCTGACGCAATTCTCGGTCGACCATGCTACGGTTGCGGTGTTCTGGCTCAAACCGGACGGTGGTTTCAGCTACGCCAACGATGCGGCGTGCCGGCTGGCACGCTACACCCGCGAGGAATTGCTTGAGCTGCACATGTACGACATCGAGGTAGACGTCACGCGCAAGAGCTGGGGCCACAATTGGGCATATATCAAGGAGCGCCGATCCTACACCATGGAAACGCGTGTGCGCGTCAAGGGCGGCCTGGTGTTGCCGCTTGAGACGACAGTCAATTACCTCGAGTTCGGCGGAGTGGAATACGCGATCGCCTATGTGCGCGACATCAGCGAGCGCAAACGCGCCGAGCAATCGCTGCAGGAAAGCTACCAGAAACTCAAGGAGAGCAACCGCCAGTTGGAGGAAATGTACCAGCAGCTATTGCAATCCGAAAAGCTTGCTTCCATCGGCCAGCTTGCCGCCGGCGTCGCGCATGAAATCAACAATCCCATTGCTTTCGTCAACGCCAACCTCGTCACGCTGCAGGAGTATGTGACCGGCCTGCTGCAATTGACGGCGTTGTATGAACGCGCCGAGGATTTCCTGGCCGGCCAACCCGACGTTCTGGCCAAAATTGAAGAAATGCGCGGCAGGGTCCAGCTTAACCACCTGCGCGACGACATGAAGGATTTGCTCGACGAATCGCTCGATGGTGTGCAGCGCGTGCGTCGCATCGTGCAGGATTTGCGGGATTTTTCGCGCGTCGGCGAGGTGGAGCGCCAGCATTTCGATTTGCATGCCGGCCTCGACAGCACCTTGAACATCGTCAGGAGCGAAATAAAACGCAAGGCCGAGGTCGTGCGGCAATACGGCGAATTGCCTTCGATAGACGGCGTGCCGGCACAATTGAACCAGGTATTCCTCAATTTGTTGATCAATGCCTGCCAGGCCATCGATCATGACGGCCTGATCACGGTGCGCACGGGACTCGAAGGCGATTGGGTATGGGTGGAAGTGGAAGATAACGGTTGCGGCATACCGGCCGACAACATGACACGCATCTTTGAACCATTTTTTACCACCAAGCCGGTCGGTACGGGAACCGGACTCGGTTTGTCATTGTCCTACGGCATTGTCACGCGCCATGGCGGCAGAATCGAGATCAGCAGCGAGGTCGGCGTCGGGTCGACATTTCGCGTATGGCTGCCGACGCATGCGCCAACCGAGGCTTCAGGCCAGGCTGCAAGTTTGGCGCAATAGGACACAGTCCTTGCTTGCCGCAACCTGCCGTGCTCGGTATGATGTCAGAATAGAAGTAGTTAAAGAAACGGCAACCCGAATCGGAACCAATCGATTGCGGCGGTTTGCCGGCACAAGGCATGTCGGCATTTCATAATGGAATGCCTTCTTGATCAAAATCAATTTTTCCAAAGGAGCATTCGATGCTTGCCAATAACGTCAAGACTGTCCGCAACGATATGAAAACCCTCTTGCGCGATGCCCAGGAATTGTTCCAGGAAGCGACCGTGGCAACCGGCGAAAAGGCCGAAGAGTTGCGCAAGAAGGGCATCACTTTGCTCGAAGCCGCCGGTGCCAAGGCGCAAGAGCTGCAAGCGGCAGCGCTGGAAACGGGCAAGGAAGTGGCGAAAAACGCGGACGAATTCGTCCACGAAAATCCCTGGAAGTCCGTCGCAATTGCGGCCGGTGTCGGCCTCGTGGTGGGCATGCTGATTTCACGCAAATAAGCTTGTTGCCATCGATGCAGGCAGTCCAAGAGAAGCGAGACCCCATGGAGCAGAAACAAGCTGGTAAATCCGACACCTACCTGATCGCAGGTTTGGTCGGGGTCGCAAAGAACATGTTCGGCCTGTTCCTGAACCGGATCGAGCTGGCGGCACTCGAAATGTCCGAAGTGCGCGCCACAGTACTCAAATTGGCGCTCGTATTTGCGCTCGGTCTGATTGCCGCGTGGTTTGCCATTGGTTACTGGAGCGCACTGCTGGTGTACCTGGCCTGGGATGCGCTGGGTTGGAAAATCCTTGCAATCGTCGCCGCCGCCTTCACCCTCATCACTGTCGCCGTGCTGTTGTATGCGCGCTCCGTGATTGAGCAAGGCCGTTTATCTCTGCCCGCCACGATGAACGAATTGCGCAACGACCGCGACGCGCTACTTTAAGGGCTCCCCATGGCACGCACTACGGACGACATCACCCCTTTGGAATTGCGCAAGCAACTGCTCATTACGCAGGGCGCCATGTATCGCAGCGGCATAGCGGCTTCGAAACAGAAAGTGGTGCAGAGTTTGCACGCCGAGTCGCTGGCGCGCACTGCATTGAAGCAATTTGGATTGGCCGCCTTGTCGGCTTGGCGCACGCGTTCCGGCATTGCCGCGACCAGCATGCCTGCCTTGTTGCCGATCGTGTTCGGCGGGCTCTCGAAGGCATTGCGCGAACATCGCTGGAAGCCGCTGCTGCGCGGTATTTTGATTGCCGGTACAGTGGCATCGGTCGCGGCGGCATTCTTTCGCTACAAAAGCAGGAGTGCTGGTGCGCTGTCCACTGCTGACATGGACGATGCAGAGGACGGCGGGTACTGAAGTTGTGAGGACGTAAAAAAGCCGGCTCATGAGCCGGCTTTTTTATTCACTTCGTATGATTACTTCGTAGGTGCCGATGCGCTCGATTGGGACGCAGCCGCTGCCGCAGAAGCTGCAGGTGCGCTTGCTGCTGCCGGCGCTGCTTTCACTTCCGGCTCCTTGAATTTGCCGCCGGCCTGATTGGCCATGTAGACCATGGCGCGCGCGACTTCTACATCATCCAGATCCGCATTGCCGCCCTTGGCCGGCATTTGGCGCAAGCCGCCCAATGCGTGCGACAGCAATGTGTCATACCCTTGCGCAATGCGAGCCGACCATGCAGCGGCATCGCCGAATTTCGGCGATCCCAACGTACCGTTGGCGTGGCATCCGGCGCAGGTCGATTTGTATACCGCTTCCCCGGTTTGCAATTGCTTGGGTGCGCTCGGGTCATTGAGCGTGTAGCCTTGATCGGCCACCGGAGCAATACGCGCGGCAATGGCTTCAGGCGCCTGGCTGCCCGATCCGGCACCGGTCTTCGGTTCGCTGGTGACATACTGAACCAGCAATACGATGATGGCGATAGGAACCAGGAAAGCGGCAACGATTGCTGCAATAAGTTGCTTGGGTGTCTTGATCGCAGATTCGTGTTCGTTGTGTGCGTCGCTCATTATTTCCTCAGTACAATTTTCGAAAGCGGTGGCTGAAAGCGCTAAACCTATGCCCGGGTATTTGCCTGTGCGGCGCAAACCTGTTGCAAAGCGGCACTGTGCCAAACCTTTGATTATAGTCGTAAAGACCTCGTTTTGGCACGAAAAATTGCCGTTTGTCAGGGCCAATGGGCTGGAGCACAGGGGTTTCCCCAAGCGCATGTGACGTGGAAGTGGCCGGGTTTTCGTGACAGGCTGGTATTGAACGCCTATAATGCGAGGCGTTCGCAGTTTGCTGCAATAATGTTTATTGCATGAAGTACAAGCAGATTGCGCATATGCCGAAATTCGTCAGCGAGCAATATGCTGACGCACATCAGTTTTTCCTGCGCGGCTGTAGCTCAGTGGATAGAGTATTGGCCTCCGAAGCCAAGGGTCGTGGGTTCGATCCCCGCCAGCCGCACCAATTTTTCGCTAATAAATCAAAGAATTATGTCGCTGGAATCATTAATTTTCCGTCTGGAAGGCTTATGCTTCCAATTCAAAACGGAAAAGTTATGCTTCCAACTGCTAGCGAAGCAATTGCTGTTTGCCAAAGCGCTCGCGTCCCGTGCGTGAAGTTGCCACCTTCTTCGCGCGCACCGACCAATTGAGTGAGTTAATGGCACCTGAAATTCGGGTTGCCCTACGACTTCGTGAGGCTCTGTCATGGCACGAATGTCCATGGCAGGACACAATATTTAACACTTATCAACGGAATATAGTGCATATAATTGCTTTGCAGAACTAATTATGCAATTTTCCACTTCCACCCGCGTTTCCGACTACGATGGAACCTGGCAACGCCAAAGGAAATAAGGCCCAAATGAAATTTGAGTGCCGCGTTCAGTTGATGCACAAAATCTCCTCGAATGGGATGTTGACGGATGCCTGTTCACATCGGACTCGTATTGCAATCATTCGCAAAAATACTGTATTGTTAAAACAATGACATTTTGTCCATTTTTTGGCGACGCGTTGAACTTGCATAACCGGCCAGCTTCCATCGTTTCAGGAACCGTTCAACTTTAAGTTTGTAATTGCGTACTTTTCCCAGTCATTTCAGCAACAACCTGGTAGTGAGCGACGCAGCCGCGACTCGGAAGCAATCTGAATCCACACAGGAAAGTAAACTTAAATGCCACAGTAGCAACTTGAATATGGCGAGCAACAACACTCAGACGATGGAATCGATGAAAACCCGGTTAAAGAGAATTGTTCGCATCGTCGCGGACTGGCCCGTAATCGGCCGCGTGGTGCGGATTGGCGTGGCGCTGTATCGCTTGCCGGAATCGAATGCGCGGCAACATCTTTTTTTCAAACAGCAGGCGCCCGCCCTGCTGCAATTGTTGGCAGACATCGAACGGCAGCAACGCGATGCCGGCCGACACATCGGCGCCGGGTTACCGGGCGGATCGCCGAGCGCTGCAGCTTTGCAAGACCCGCATGCGCAAATCGTCACTCCTCAGGCGGAAGCTGAGGGCGATCGGCATTTGCCTGCCCATCATGAGAACCTGGATAACCTCGCGCTGTCGCTGCCGGTCACGCTGCGGAAAATGACGCGCGAATTGGCGGAGATGCGCGCGCTGCTTGGCAATATGCCGGCGCTGCGCCATGTCGAAGGCGTCAACCCTGCCCACGGCATCGTCAATCGAGAGAAACTGGCAGCCGCGCGCAACGGCAAGCTGCGCCTCAATCTGGGTTGCGGCCATATCGCGCTCGATGCTTACCTGAACGTGGATCGCCGCGCGCTTGCGGGCGTGGATGTGGTGGCCGAAGTCGATGCCCTGCCCTTTGCAACCGGCGAGATCGACGAGATTTACTCCGCCCATTTGATCGAACATTTTCCGGAGGGGCAGCTGGTGTCCAAGATCCTGCCCTACTGGATCAGCCTGCTCAAACCGGGCGGCACATTTCGCGCGGTGGTGCCCGACGCGGAAGCGATGATGCGGCGCTATGCAACGGGCGACTATCCCTACGCATTCTTGCGCGAAGTGATGTTCGGCGGGCAGGATTATGATGGCAATTTTCATTACAACATGTTCACGCCCGATTCCCTGTCTCTGCTGTTGCGCGAAGCCGGCTTGAGCGCGATTGAAGTTGTCGAGCGGGCCAGGCAGAACGGCAAGTGCCTGGAATTCGAGATCCACGCCAGGCGGCCCGGCGCAAAGGGGACAGCAGAGGTGGCCTTGGCCAAGCAGATGTCGCTGAAATGACGCCGACTTTTTCAATCGTCATCAATACGCTCAATCGCGCGCCATTGCTGCAGCGGACACTGGAGAGCCTGCGCTGGTTAAAGTATCGCGGCGAATTCGAAGTCATCGTCATCAACGGCCCATCGACCGACAATTCCGGCCAGGTGATTGCTTTGTGGCTGCCGCGGATACGCACGGGCAGCTGCGATGTCGCCAATCTTTCCGTATCGAGAAATATCGGCATTTGCATGGCGCAAGGCGACATCGTTGCCTTCATCGACGACGACGCCATCCCGGAACCGGAATGGCTGAGCCAACTTGCCGCAGCATACGAGCGGCCGGAGATTGCCGCAGCCGGCGGTTTCGTCTTCGATCACACCGGGTATGGCTATCAGTATCGCTACGCGAGCGCCGACCGGCTCGGCAACGCCAATTGGTCGGCCACGCAAAGCGCCGAACAGTTTTGCTTCCCCGGTTCGTTTTCGTTCCCGTATTTGCAGGGCACCAACGCTTCCTTCCGCCGGCGGGTGCTGCTGGAAGTGGGCGGCTTCGACGAAGAATTCGATTATTATCTCGACGAAACGGATTTGTGCTGCCGCATCGTCGATGCCGGTTATGTGATCAAGCAGCTGCCGCAGGCGTTTGTGCATCACAGTAGCGCGCCCAGCACGATTCGCGACGACCGAAAAATTACCCGCAATCGCTACCCGATCATCAAGAACAAGATTTATTTCTCTCTCAAGCACGGCCGGCAATATGTTCCGCTGGCGGCAATCGATGCCGACAACCGGGCGTTTTCGCATGACCAGGAAGCCACCGTCGCGTGGCATATTGCGCGCGGGGCGCTGGACCCGGCCGAGCGGCAGCTGTTCCGCGCGGAAAGCGAAAGCGGGTGGGAAAGAGGCACGGCGCGCGGTTTGTCCGACAGGCGCGACCTGATCGATGCAGAAAAACTCAAGCGCTGGCGCGGCCAATTTCGCCGTTTCGGCTCGTTGCGCCCGCTGCATGTCAACGACGTCAAGAGCGTCGTCCTGATCTCGCGCGACTACCCGCCCGACCATAGCGGCGGCATCGCAACCTTCACCAAGGCACTGGCCGAGGCATTAGCGGCGCAGGGCGATCTGGTCCATGTGATCACGCAAGGCGCCACCGGCAACCGTGTCATATTCGAACACGGCGTGTGGGTCCACTATGTGCCGGTGCGGCACATGGAACGTTCGCCACAGGCACTTGCGCGCAACATTCCCCGACACATCTGGGACTGGAGCGCCGTCGCCCTGGAGGAGTGCGAACGCATCGCCACGCACCGCGCCATCGACGCGGTCGAAGCGCCGATATGGGATTGCGAAGGTGCGGCCTTCCTGCTGCACGGGCACTGGCGTCTCGTCACCAGCCTGCATACGCCGCTGCATTTCTGGATTGAATCACAACAGCAAACGCAGGCGCAGGCGCGCAGCGATGGGAACGAGCAGTGGATGGCTTCCTTCGCGCGCCCGATGCTGCAACTGGAGCGCGAGCTGATGATGGACGCCGGCGCCGTGCGTGCCAACAGCCGCGCCATCACGCAAGAGATCGAGCAGGCCTATGGATTTACCTTCGACCGCGCCAAGCTGAGGCTGATCCCGCATGGCATGGCGCCGCTGGCGATAGAGTCGGCGACCGCGTCGGCACGTAAACGCAATGCCGGCGTGGAAGTCCTGTTCGTCGGGCGCTTCGAGGCGCGCAAGGGCATCGATGTGCTGCTGCATGTGATCCCGCTCGTGCTGCAGGCGCTGCCGCATGTTGTGTTCCGCCTGATCGGCGACGACACAATCGCCGGGCCGGGCGGTGCGACCTTCAAGGAAGAATTTCTGGCGCGGCAAGCGCAACAGGAGTGGCTGGGGCGGGTGGCGTTTTGCGGACGCGTATCCGACGAGGCGCTGCAGCAAGCCTATGCCGCCTGCGACATTTTTGTCGCGCCCAGCAGGTTCGAATCGTTCGGCCTGGTCTTGCTGGAAGCGATGCGCGCAGGCAAGCCGGTTATCTGTTGCGCCGCCGGCGGCATGCCGGAAGTGGTGGCGCACGGCGTCAACGGATTGGTCATCGAGGCGGGTAGCGCGGCCGCGCTGGCGCACGCCATCACCACCCTGGCCGGCAACCCGCTGCAGCGCGCCGAAATGGGCGACGCGGGGAAACGCGTGTTTGACGAAAAATTCACCGCCGCGCGGATGGCGCAAGCGAGCACGGTGCTTTATTCGCCTGCAGCCGTGCCAGTGCCGGCACCCGCGAAGGCAGATCCTGTAGAACGACTGCGCCAATGTCATTAGCCGCAGACTCCGCCATGCGCGGCCACTCCACGCACACAATTTGGGCCGGCCTGCGCCTGGCATGGATGCTGGCAAAGCGCGACCTGCGCAACCGCTATGCCGCTTCGTATGCGGGCGCGGCGTGGAACATCGGCGTGCCGCTGCTGTATGCGCTCATCAACGTCATCGTCTTTTCTGTGCTGATGAATGGCCGCATGGGTGTGCGCTACGACAACCTGCCCTTCGCCCTGTTCTATTTCCTGCCGTTCTCGCTCTGGACCGTGTTTGCAGAAGTGCTCGGGCGCAGTACGTCCATATTGCGGCAGTACCAATACCTGATCAACAGGATCGCCTTCCCGCAGTGGACGCTGCCGCTGGTGCCGCTGGCATCGGCGCTGCTGTGCCAGGCGATCGTGTTCGTGTTGATTGCCGGCCTGATCGTGCAATCGCATGTGCCGCTGGCGGCTAGTGCCTGGGTGTTCTTGCCGCTCTGGCTTATCGCGCTCGCCTTCACCCTGGGCCTGGCCTATGCGGTTGCGGCGCTGGCGGTCTACGTGCCCGACCTGGCGCAGGTGGTGCCGGTTTGCATCACAGTCCTGTTCTGGCTTACGCCGATTCTCTATCCGGCGAGTCTGGTCGAACAACACGGCGCTTGGTGGGTCCGCACCCTCATGGTCGATTGCAACCCGTTCTATTACCTGGTGGAGTCTGCCCGCCATGCCGTCTTCGGCGACGGTTCCACGGCGTGGCCCGCGATAGGCGCAATGGCCTGCGTGGGTGCCGCAGTCTTCGCCGCCGGCCTGGCCGTCTTTCGCAAACTGCAACCCGGCTTTGCCGACGTGATCTAAGAGCATGACAGAAAACCGCAACGCCAACGTCATTGAGCTGATCGACGTCGACAAGATCTACCGCAGCTACCCGACACCGCGCCACCGCCTGCTCGAACTCATGTCGGGCGGACGCAAGTCCTACGCGCGCGAAACGCGCGCGCTGGACCAGCTCTCGCTATCGCTGGCGCAAGGCGAGCGGCTCGGCATCGTCGGCGCCAACGGAAGCGGCAAAAGCACGCTGCTCAAAATCCTGGCGGGCGTGCTGACGCCCAGCAGCGGCAGCGTGCAGGTGCGCGGCCGTGTCTCGGCGCTGCTGGAGTTGGGGGCAGGTTTCGACCCCGAGCTCGCCGGCACGGAAAACATCCGCCAGTTTTGCCTGCTGCACGGCATGGACCGCGATGAAATCGACGCTGCCATGGCCGACATCATCCGCTTCAGCGAACTGGCCGATGCCATTGACCACCCGGTCAAGACCTATAGCAGCGGCATGGCGGTGCGCCTCGGTTTTGCCTGCGCCGTCCATGTGCAGCCCGACATTCTGATCGTCGACGAAGCCTTGAGCGTCGGCGACGCCTATTTCCAGAACAAATGCCTGCACAAAATACGCGCAATGCTCGATCGCGGCATGACCTTCCTGTACGTGGCGCATGCACCGGACGCCATCCGCGCGCTGTGCAGCAGGGGGCTGTGGCTGGAAAACGGCAAGGCGCGCTTGAGCGCAACCTCAGGCGCGGTCGGCGCCGCCTATCAAAGCCACGTCTTCAAGCGCATGGTCAGAACCGGCTTGATGCAGCCCGATGACGCAGAGCGGCAAAACCACCCGACCGATGGCGCCAGGCGCAGCGCATTCAGCGACAGAGTGGCCTCCTTGCGCACCGGCAGCGGCGAAATCCGCATTGAGGATATTGTCGTCGTCAACGCCGACGGGGTCGAAACCGAGACCCTCGATTTCGATACGACCGCCACGATACGCATCTGGTTCCGCGCGACGCAAGCCCTGGACGAACGGGCAAATATCGGCCTCGGTGTAACCGACAGTCGCGGCATGGAAATCGTGCACTTCAGCTCCTGCAGCAAGGAAGTTTTCGCCTCCGATGCCGCGTGCCACGCGGCGCACATGGTGGAATTCACCTTCCAGAACCCCTTGTGCCCTGGCCAGTATGGCATCAACGCCGGAATCGGAATCCTAGTGGAAAATCCCCTGAAGAACGGCCAAAAGATCGTCGAAAGAGTCATCGACTACTGCGCCGGCGCAAGCTGCTTCACGGTATCAGCGCCCGAAGAAAAATCAGAACGCAATTTGTGGGGCATTGTGCATGTGGACTACGCGGTTGCCTTGCACGCGCTGGAATGACGGCAAGCCTTGATATGCAATGCCAGATATGGTTCCTGTCGCTCAAAACTCGAGCGGAAATTCGGCCGGATTCAGGCGTTTTCTGGCAATTTTATGGTTCAGGAGGCGGAAAATTTATGGTTCTAGGGACGCAATTCAATGCGCAGTACTTGCGATCCAGGGGGCAACGATGAATATGGCGCTTAGAGACAGATCCACAGCATCAAGGAACAAATTCCCGATGCCAAAATTGTCGCATTGGATAAATGCGGCCATTTGCCCCACCGCGACCAGCCGCGCGAATTCAGCCGGGAAATCGCAAATTTCATTACCCAGCCAGCACAATAAAATTTCCCAGAAGTCATCAAATCGAATAGACTATTTCCCACCACCTCGGGGCGATGCAATGAGAACTCGCACCTTGCTGAAGTGCGTATGCAAACAAAAACGGAGACAAAATGAAACGTACCGTAATTGCGCTATGCGCAAGCATTTCCTGCTTAACCATGGTTGCGGCATCGGCAGAGACGGCACCTGAGCTGGCTGCGAAAACACTTGCGAATAACGCTGCCGAACAAATCAAGAAAAACGGCGTCGACGCCGCTTGCAAAACTTTCGCCGATCCTAACGGTGGGTTCATTGAAGGCGAGCTTTATGTGTTTGTGCACGACATGAATGCAAAAATGATTTGTCATGCCGCCAATCCGAAGCTGAACGGCAAAGATCTGCTTGAGCTTAAAGATGCCGATGGAAAATATTTCGAAAAGACGATAGTCGAAACCATCAAGAGCAAGGGAAGCGGTTGGGTCGACTATCGTTGGATCAACCCGACCACTCACGAGATTCAAGCGAAGTCGACTTACGTTGAATCGGTCAACAATGTGATTATCGGCGTGGGAATTTATAAGAAATAACGCGTCGCTTCAAAATGACTTTGGCGTTGTTGCCGGAGGTGATCACCCGCCTCCTTGTCGCGCATTTGATCGCATGCAGGTGCCCGGGCCAATTCCTAACATCGTTTCAGTGACGCGCATTCCGAAATTTCTCCGTCCTGAACGCCTCGCAGCTTGCAGGACCGAATTCCCGCCTGTTAAATCAAATGGCGCACGGTTCCGTAATTGCGGAGCATGAAACCTAACATTGTCGAATCGTTTTTCAAAACATTGACGCGGGCTGCCCGCCGCCAGTTGAGCTGAACGAAACCAGGCGTTCTTTGTGCCTATTTGCCAGAGGTCAGCGACGTTTCTTCGTTAGTTGGCAGGCAGCTCAGCGAAAAGGCGATTCGTTTTTTTGCCGACCCGGCAAACAATCACCTTGCAGCTTTGGTTGTGTCGTCCATGCGTGGCCATGAATTTGGTGGCAGGCTGACAGCATTGCTCAACGATGTGCTGATTCTCCGGAACGCGAGTTGTCGATTCCCGGAAGTGGAATCGCATGCCTATGGATGCAGCAAGGATCGCGACAGATTCCTCGTCAAGTGCACCAAGTTGTTCCTGCGACGATTGACCGACCTGAGTCTGAATCGCGAGATTTGTACCACGCAATAATCGGAGCAACGCTTGGTGTCGGCACAGCTTGTATGGGTAGATATGCATTGCACAGCTAGCCACCGCATTTGTGTGGCTTGATCTTCAGCCGTACTCTGACTGAATCTAATTAGTAGCAGGCGATTTGCCGAGCATGCTGTCAAGCGCGTCCATGAATTCGTTGATCTTGATCGGTTTGGTCAGGTAACGCAAGAAACCCGCTCTTAAGCCACTTTCAATATCATGCGGTACGGCGTTTGCCGATAGTGCGATGACAGGGATGTGCGCTGTTTCTGGTGTGTCTTGCAGCATCCTCAGTGCCTCCAGCCCGCTGATGTCAGGCAGGTTTATATCCATCAATATGAGATCTGGAAGGCGCTCTCGCGCCAGCTCGACGCCGCTGCGGCCGTTCGTCGCGATCAACAAGGTCAGGTCATTGCGCCGCAAAATCAATTGCTCGATCAAGGCAAGATTAGCCGGATTGTCCTCTACATAGAGCAGCGTGCGTTGCGCATCGTTGGCCATGCTCAGGCTTGGTTCCATCGAACTTGTAGCGTCTTTTCTGCGGTGGATAGTTTTTGTTTCGGTCGAGAGTGGGAGTTCGAACCAGAAAGTGCTGCCAGTGGCAACCTGGCTGTGTACGCCAATTATGCCGCCCATCAATTCCACCAACTGCTTCGTCACGACCAGGCCAACCCCGGAGCCTTCGATGTTGCTGGCTTCCTGGCCCAATCTGTTAAACGGCTGGAACAATTGTTCCATCAACTCCGGCGACAACCCCAATCCGGTATCGCTTATGCTGATCCGCAACCAGTGTTCGGAGGTAACCTCACAAGTAATCGTGACACTGCCATCCTCACGGTTGTATTTGATTGCGTTTGACAACAGGTTGATCATCACCTGCTTGATCCTGGTCCTGTCGGCATTGACATAGAAACTCGTTACGTCAGCAGGAAAGTGGACGGTGATGTTGCGCGCCTCCGCTTGCGGCATGATCATCAATTGGCAATCGCGCAAAGTCTCGGACAATTCGATTGTCTCGGTCGTCATGACCAGTTTGCCCGATTCGATCAGTGAGAGGTCGAGAATTTCGTTAATCAAACGCAACAGATACCAGCCCCCTTTCAATATCTGTTCGATCGATAGCTTCTGCGCCGCGCTTGGCAAAGGCGTAGCGGTCTCCATGAGCTGTGCGAATCCCAAGACGGCATTTAAAGGTGTACGCAATTCATGACTCATGTTGGACAGAAATGCGGATTTGGCCAAATTCGCTTTCTCTGCCGCCGCGCGTGCGCTTTCAAGTTCAAGATGCTTTTGCCCTAGTGCGATCTCGGCCTGTTTTCGTACGCTGTTATCGGTGCCGATGAACAGGAAGCCAATCAGCCCTCCCGACGCATCGCGCAAAGCGGTTACGGATACGATCGCTGGAAAGCGTGTGCCATCGGGACGGATATAGGTCAGTTCAACGATGTCTTCGATTCCGCGCGTTGCTTTATAGAGCAAGGCATCCAAACCTGGCAATATTTCCGTTCCCATTTCCAGGCTAATGGCTGCAGCCCGTGCACTCATGCCCTCCGGATCGGCAAGGTTGTCCGGCGTGATCTTGTTGACGACATCGATGGCCCGGTATCCCAGCATGCGCTCTGCGCCGACGTTGAAGATTTGGATTACTCCATGCAAATCGGTGGCTATGTAGGAGAAGTGAGGATTGTTGTAAATCGCCTCTTGCAGTGCAAGCGCCTGCTGCTCAGGCAATGTTGAATTGATGTCGGTCATGCCTTGTCCAGTGCAATTAGTGGGGTGAAAAGCCCGACCTTGTTACGTGGGCGGCCATTTCCCGGAAAGTGGCCTGGCCGAAAAGGCATAGGCCTATCGGTCCATTGAGCACTGGTGATAAGAAAAAAGTGAAGTGTCGACCAAAGTCAGGCGGCAGTCTAGCATGAATGGGCGTAAGCAGCACCTCATGTGCAAGCATGCAGGAAGGCGCGGCTGCACCTGCGGGATGCAGCAAACGATACTGGCAAGTTTCTTTTGGCGCCCACCGCACCCCGAACTTCGCACTGTGGCGTCAGTAAATTGATGCCGAGAACGAATTACGTGAGCCACGGTTATGCACCATGCTGTTGCGGCGACGCCTCAACGCGTTAGGCTAACTGCAGGAAAATGCCTGCTTTGAGCATGTCACTCGCAAATTTCGCAACGAATTCCGGAGTAAGCGCTGTTTAATATTTGCGCGCCTCATCTCCCTATCATTGCAAGCTTCATTTGACAACCGTAACCGGCACCGCAGCGAGGTGGATCGTCTTGCTGGCGACTGAACCGAGGACGATGCTTTCCAAGGTTCCCATGCCGCGCGTGCCCATGACGATGTGGTCGCAATCTTCCTGCTTGACGCAATCTGCGATTATATGGGCGGGTGCGCCGGCCATGGTTTTCGCGGCGAATCGCACACCGGCTTCGCTAGCGAGTGTTTCGGCCGGCGCGAGGATTTTCATGCCCTGCTCGTAGTAGTGTTTGTTGATCAATTCGGTGCTGATGAATTCGCGCACCAGGGCCGACTCGATCGACGGTTGAACGTTTAACAGCAGAAGCTCAATCAGTGGGTTGTCTTGAGCCAGACCGATTGCGAACAGCAGGGCGCGCCGTGAATTGTCCGAGCCGTCCAGGGGAACAAGTATTTTTCGCATCGTCATCTCCAGTTTCTCTATTTACGGATTCTGCGCGCTGCTGCGCATGAAGGCTTGATCCAGGTCAAATGGCGCTTTGAACATGTTGCTGCAGCCCGAGTCCGGCTTGCTGCGACGTCCGGGCGTCATTTTCATACAAGAGGTGCATGACGTGAGCGAGGTACCTGCGACTATGGCGGCGCCACCCGGGAGTGCCGCAACGAAAGCTGGAGTTGGTTTTCGGTATTTCCACTATGTGGCACGATGTCCTTCCTCAGGAAAGTGGCCGTTTGTGCAATTCATCACGCCAATTTGACACTTCGTCGCAGGGCTGTGGTGATGGATTGCGCGTTGGCATAGAGTGTTGCTATCGGCCGAGCCACGAAGGCGTGGTTTGGCCGCAAGGAGTACCATGTCGGACGGCGTTTGCCGCAATGGAATTTTCCATTGAGGAACATGCCGGCTGGAGCCCCCAAAACGAGGGGTACGGAGAGGGCGGCGTCAAGGATGCGTTTTATCTGAAATGCATTCACGCCGCCCACAAACGATAATCATATCGGAGTCGATCAATGTCACTTGTCGCCGCAGGTCTGAAAGGACTTGGCGTTGCTTCGCTGATGGCAGTGGGAATATATTTCCACTCCGCCGTCAGCGATGCGCCCAGTTCTGCCGCAAATTCAACCGTACCAAATCCCGCCGAATCCGGCGTCACTTCACGCGCGGCGCCTGTCAAGCCCAGCCTGGACGGTATTGCACTGGCTGATGCCCATGCCCATGCGGTGACTCAGCCCAGTGCGCCAAATGCCTGGGGCGGCGCACGCACCGGCAACGAGGCCACGCTGTCAGACCGCGTCGTCAATTACGACATCGCGGCAACACTGGACCCGGTCAAGCATACGGTCGACGGTCAGGAAAAGCTGACCTGGCGCAACCGCAGTGATCGCGAAGTCCGTTCCGTCTATTTGCACATGTACCTCAACGCATTTGACGGATCGTATAGCACGATGTACCAGGAAAAGCTCAACAACGGATTCGAGTTTCGCAGCAGTGTGGCGATCAAGGACGGCGAGTGGGGCCGCATCGAGCTGGGCAAGGTGACGCAGAATGGCGCCGATGTGCCGTGGCTGTACGTGCATCCGGACAACGGCCCCGACACCGATCACACGGTCGTGCGCTTTGACTTGCCCGCGCCGGTGGCGCCGGGTGCATCGACCACGCTCGACATTGGATTTCATGACCAGCTGCCGCGCGTCGTGGCGCGCACGGGCTTTTTCGGCACCTTTCATTTGGTCGGCCAATGGTATCCGAAGATAGGCGTGCTGGAATTGCCGGGTGAGCGCGGCGCGACGGAAGCGCGCTGGAACGTGCATGAATTCCATGCCTTCAGCGAGTTCTATGCCGACTACGGCAACTTCGACGTGAAGATGACGGTACCCAAGGAATACACGATTGGCGCCACCGGCGAACAACAGGGTGATCCGGTAACTGCCGATGGAAAGACGACCTATCACTACGTGCAGGGCGATGTGCACGATTTCGCCTGGAGCGCGGACAATCGGACCGCCAAGCCGCTGGAGGGAACTTACACCGGCGAAGGTAGCCCGTTGGTCAAGATTCGGGTGCTGTTCCCGCCGGAATACGAAGCAAGCGCTGCGCCGTCGCTGAAGGCAACCATCGATGCGCTCGGCTATTTCTCAAAGACACTGGGACCGTATCCGTACAAAACCGTCACTGTGATCATCCCGCCATACAATGCCGAAGAAGCAGGCGGCATGGAATATCCGACCTTTTTCACGGCCGAAGGTTATGCCAAGGTAGTGCCGAACACGCTGGACCAGTTTGCGCTCGACTTCGTCAACATCCACGAATTCGGCCATGGTTATTTCTACGGTATCCTGGGTTCCAACGAATTCGAAGAGCCGATGCTCGACGAAGGCATGAACGACTATTGGGACCATCACATGCTGCGGGCGAGCAATTATCCGATCAATATCGTGCCGCCCTTTCTGCATCGGATCGGTGTCAATATGGCGGCGCAACCGTTTGAAATCGAGCGTATCGCCGCTGACAATCAAGGCCCGGCCGATGAAACAGGCGCCAATTCCTGGGACCGTCTCTCGATCAACAGCTACGGCAACGTGTATTTCCGCACGGCCACGTTGATGCGCGACCTGGAAGAGCGCATTGGTCGTCCGGTGATGGAAAAGGCCATCAAGCAGTATTACGCGCAATGGAAGTTCCGCCATCCTTCGATTGCTGATCTGCAGGCAACCCTGGCTGAAGTTTCAGGCAAGCCGGACGTGGTGGCAAAATCGTTCGCGCAGCAAGTCTATGCCGTGCAAAAAATGGACGACAAAATCAGGACCTTCACCAGCGAAGAAGAACTGCCTCACGTGGGCACGACGCAAATCAATGGCAAATGGACTGAACTGACTGAAGAAGCTGCCAAGAAGCAGGCCGACGAAAAGCATGAGGAATGGGACAAGCAGCATCCCGATGCCAAGGAAGGAACCGGTCCTTATCCCTATCGCACGACGGTAGTACTGCGTCGCTATGGCATCAGTGTGCCGCAGACGCTGGTGGTTAAATTTGCCGACGGCACGCAGGAATCCGTCGTGTGGAATGACGACAAGCGCTGGGCGCGCTACAGCTGGCTCAAACCGAGTAAAGGTGTTTCGGCTGAACTCGACCCTGCTGAGCTGCATTATCTGGACATGAACAAGCTCGACGACAGTCGCACCATCAAGGCCGACAGCAGCGCATCGCGCCGCTGGACTTCGGAGTTCGAATCCTTGATCCAGTTGACCCTTTCCGCGATTGCCACACTATGAACACCACAATCAAATCAGGCGTTTTCGCTATCACCACCGGCGCCGGGAAGCTGGCTTTGCAATGGCGGCTGCTGGTACTCTGGATCGGCGTCCTGCTGATTCCAACGGCACTGCTGACCTTGCCGCTCTGGCAGCTGTTCTCGACGCAGCTCGATCACACGATTCATGCTTCCGCGCTGGCGCATCAACTGACGATGAATGCAGTGGGTGATTTGCTGATCACTGTCGTTACTGACGGTGTGTTGCTCAAGCCGGCCGGAATCCTCGCCCTGGTTTTGACGCTTCTGCTATCGCCCTTCCTGAGCGGGATTGCCATTGCAACGGCAAGGGCCAAGGCGCATGGCGAGGCAGCACCGGCTTTCGGTACGCTGATTCATGGCGGAATCTCGGAATACTGGCGCATGTTCCGCATGCTCTTGCTGGCCATACTGCCGCTCGGTATTGCGGGCGGCATAGGCGGCGCGCTGATGAACCTCGCGGAAAAATATGCGCAGCATGCCACGCTCAGATCGGACGCAGACCTGGCAGGCAATGCGGCCATGGCAGCGACCGCTCTATTGGTCGCGCTGGCCCTTACCACAGTCGATGCCGGAAGAGCGCAATTCGCGCTCAGTATCAAAAAGCGTTCGGCGATCAAGGCATGGTGGCGCGGCTGCAAGCTGATGTTCAGGCGTCCGTTAGGCGCAATCGGGTCTTACCTGGTGCTGACCGTGCTTGGTGTGATTGGCGTTGTCGTCTTCGGTCTGCTGCGCATCAATGTGCCGCATGTGGAAATTCCCGGTTTCCTGCTCGGTCTGCTGCTGACCCAGCTGGCGGCAGCGGCAATGGCGTGGATGCGCAGTGCGCGATTGTTTGCCCTGATAGATCTGGCGACGCAGGAAGCGAACGAATAAATCAGGTTTGACGTACGACGAGGGTGGTGCCCAGCGATTCCGATTCAACAGGCTCACCCTCGATCAAACCCAGAATCTTGCGCGCCAACAGCACGCCGCCGTCACGCAGGTATTGATGGACGGTGGTGAGCGGCGGAACAAAGGTGGCGGCGGCGGGCGTATCGTCATAGCCGACTACCGATACTTGCTGCGGCACCTTGATGTTGCTGCCGTCAAGCGCGCGGATAGCGCCCATGGCAAGCAAATCGCTGGCCGCGAAAATTCCGTCGACAGTAAAATCGCCCCTTTTGATCAGTGCCGCAATGCTGTCATAACCTGCTTCAAAGGTGAAGGCTTGCGGCGTGAGCAGCAGCACCGACTTGCCAAGCTCCCCGAGCGCCTCGGTAAAGCCGAGGTAACGTTCGTGTATCTCGGCATGATCGACGTCGCCGAGAAAGACCATGTGCCTGCATTGGCGCGCGAGAAAATGTTGCGCTACGCTGGCACCGCCGGCGCGATTGTCGCTGCCGACCAGGGTGCAGGGGTGCAGCGCATCCGGCGCGCCCCACACCACCAGCGGCAAGCCGGTGCGCTGCAGGGTTTGCACGGCTTCGCCATGCGGTCCTTGTCCCAAAAGGATCATGCCGTCGGCCGATTGCACCGGTGCGGTATCGATCAATTGCTTGGAAGTGAGCAGCACGCTATAGCCTGCTGTCGTCAGTTCCTGTGTAATGCCGCCCAACAGATCGAGCGGATAGGGGTCCGACATCGGCCGGTTCTTGGCCGGCGTCATTTCCACTACAACTGCCACCGAGTAACTACGGCGCAGGCGCAAATTGCGCGCACTGATGTTAAGGCGGTAGCCATGCTGCTCGGCGACTTCGCGAATTTTAGCGCGCGTCTTTTCTGTCACGAGCGGGCTGTTGCGCAGCGCGCGCGACACAGTGATTGCCGACACGCCGGCAATGGCAGCGAGGTCCTCCATGGTCATGCCGGATTCGCTCTTGTCGAGGGGATTTTTCTTGGCTGGCATTCAGTATCTATGAAGGGAATCGCGCAAGCTTCGGCACATCTCGAAGAATTGCAATATGGCAAGCAAAATGATACTGCACAAATTGCCATGCCGCGCAAAAAACCTCCATCCTAACCGATCACCGACTTATCCTCGCCAACGATTGCGCTTAACGGCCGGCAGGCGCATTAAAGCAGGGGAAACGACTCAATCAACCAGAACAAGCATTGAAATTGAGCAACTTGTCGCTTTTTTGGTAAACGATGTTATCGATAACAAATAAATTGACATCCATGTCATTTCTTGTTTCAATG
>DATBQE010000123.1:0-17175 GCA_036561005.1 Burkholderiaceae bacterium
CCACCGCAAATTCACGAAATCAGCTTCCGCGATAGGTCGAATAGGCCCACGGCGACACGACCAGCGGAACGTGATAATTGCCTGCGGCATCGGCTATGCCGAACGCAATCGTAACGCAATCGATAAAGCGCGGTTCGGGCAACACTTCGCCCTGCGCGGCAAAATAGTCGCCTGCGGCAAACACCAGTTCATAGCATCCTGCCGCCATCTCGTCGCCCGATAGCAGCGGCGCGTCGCAGCGTCCGTCGGCATTGGTCACAGCGCGCTTCAAAAGCGTCTTGCCGTTGTCCGAAACGGCATACAATTCCAGTGCCACGCCTGCGCCCGGTTTTCCCTTGCTCACATCCAGCACATGCGTACTCAGCTTGCCCATTGATTCCTCCTGCAGCAAATGATTTTCAGACTTATGTTCATCCTGCAGAACATCTTATACTGACATAACGACACCAATATACTATCCTGAATATAACTGACATAGCGTGCGCATAAACCGCGCCGGATGTGTCGAGGCCACAATGACATACCCGTTCGGCTTATGGGCGGACGCAATCATATGGAGCGATAACGAAGGCATGAGCCAGCATAACCCAAATTACCCGCGCGACATGACCGGTTACGGACGCACGCCGCCGCACGCGAAATGGCCGGGCGGCGCGCACATTGCCGTGCAATTCGTCCTCAATTACGAGGAAGGCGCCGAAAACAATGTGCTGCATGGCGATGCCGCGTCAGAAACCTTCCTTTCGGAAATCATCGGCGCCCAGGCATTTTCTGCGCGCCACATGAGCATGGAGTCATTGTATGAATACGGCTCGCGTGCCGGGCTGTGGCGCCTGCTGCGCCTGTTCGAGGAGCGCAAGCTGCCGCTGACCGTGTTCGGCGTAGCGATGGCCTTGCAGCGCAATCGCGAGGCGGTATCGGCATTCACCGAACTCGGCCATGAAATCGCCTGCCATGGATTGCGCTGGATCAGCTATCAAAATATCGACGAAGCCACCGAGCGCGCGCATATGGACGAAGCAGTGCAGATATTGCGTGACTTGACCGGTTGCGCGCCGCTCGGCTGGTATACCGGGCGCGATTCACCCAATACGCGCCGGCTGGTCGTTGAACATGGCGGCTTTGTCTACGATTCCGATCACTATGGCGACGACCTGCCGTTCTGGCAGCAGGTCACGCACACGCGCGCAGATGGCAGCGAGGGCGCGACACCACATCTGGTCGTGCCCTACACGCTCGACACCAACGACATGCGCTTTGCCGCTACGCAGGGTTTCAACTCCGGCACGCAGTTCTTTGACTACCTGAAGGATGCGTTCGACGTGTTGTACAAGGAGGGCGACCCGCAAGGCCTGAACCGTCCCAAGATGCTGTCCATAGGACTGCATTGCCGGATTGCCGGCCGTCCGGCGCGCGCGGCATCACTGGCGCGCTTTCTCGATTATGTGCAGGGACACGACAAGGTCTGGGTCACGCGCCGCATCGATATTGCCAACCATTGGCGTACCGCCCACCCTTACTGATATTTCTCCGATTCCGAATAGCCGCGCCATGACAGTCACGCTAGACACACTCAATCGCTGCAGCACCGAACAACTGGTCGAGACGCTGCACGGCATTTATGAACACTCGCCATGGATTGCCGAGCGCGCGGCTGCGTTGCGACCGTTTGCCAATCTGACGGCCTTGAAATTGGCGATGCAAAAGACGGTGCGCCAGGCCGGCCGCGAAGCGCAGCTCGGCTTGATCCGCGCCCACCCGGAACTGGCAGGCAAGGCAGCCGTGGCCGGGACCTTGACCAAGGAATCGACCGGAGAACAGGCCAAGGCAGGGTTGAATCTCTGCAGCGCCGAGGAATTCGCCACGCTGCAGCAACTCAATGCCGACTACAACACCAAATTCGGTTTCCCATTCATCCTTGCAGTCAAGGGGCCGGCCGGCTTGGGACTGACACGTCAGGCCATCATCGCGACGTTCACGCGCCGGCTGAAGAACCAGCTGGATGACGAATTTTCCGAAAACCTGCGCCAGATCGATCGCATCGCCGAATTGCGCCTGAACGACTTGCTCGGCTTTACGCCCGTGCTCGGCACCACCGTCATGGCATGGAGCGTAGTGATCGGTGCGTGGAGTGACGAGGAAGACGGCCTGACCTGCGCCTACATGACCGATGCACACTGCAAGACTGCCGCGCAGATCGCAGCGTGGATGCGCGAAGCAGGCATGCTGGCGCATATCGACGCGGCCGGCAACGTGGTCGGGCGTTACGTCTCGGACCAGCCCGACGCCAGGACACTGATGACCGGTTCGCACTACGACACGGTGCGCAACGGCGGCAAATATGACGGGCGCGAAGGTATCCTGCTGCCAATCGCGGTGGTGCGCCACCTGCATGAGCGCGGCGAGAAGTTGCCGTTCGATTTCGAAATCGTTGCATTTTCCGAAGAGGAAGGTGTGCGCTTCAAAAGCACCTTCCTCGGCAGCAATGCCGTGATCGGGCAATTCGACATGACGCTGCTGGACAGGCAGGATGCAAACGGCGTCAGCATGCGCGATGCCCTGCACGCAGCCGGCCACGATGCAGCCAATATCCCCGCCATCGCGCGCAAGTCGGAAGACCTGCTCGGCTTTGTCGAGATCCACATCGAACAAGGCCCCGTGCTGCTCCAGCGCGACCTGCCGGCCGGCATCGTCACTTCCATCGCCGGCAGTTGCCGCTTTCTGGTTGAATTGACCGGTGTCGCCAGCCATGCCGGCACCACGCCGATGCACATGCGCAAGGATGCGTCAGCAGCGGCAGCCGAGATCGTGCTGTACGTGGAAAAACGCTGTGCCCAGGCACCCACCTTGGTCGGCACAGTCGGGCAATTGCAAGTGCCGCATGGTTCGGTCAACGTGATCCCCGGTGCGTGCCGCCTCTCGCTCGACATCCGCGCCGCCGACGACGCCACACGCGACGCAGCAGTGGACGACATCCTGAGCGAAATGCAGGTCATCTGCGCGCGCCGCAATATCGATCTGAAGGTGGAAAAGACCGTGTCGGCACCGGCCGCGCCTTGCGCCCCGTGGCTGATGCAGCAATTGCACGCCGCCACCGAGCGGGCCGGCGTGCCTGCCTTCGAGCTGCCTTCCGGCGCCGGGCACGATGCCATGAATATGGCCAAAATCACCGATGTCGCGATGTTGTTCACGCGCTGCGGCAACGGCGGCATCAGCCATAACCCGCTGGAGACGATGACAGCGGACGATGCGGAAATCTCGGCGCAGATCTTGCTCGATTTCCTGAGAAATTTCAAAGTCAAGTGAAAACCCTGCTGCTGCGTAACGCGCGCGTGCTCGTGACGATGGATGCACAGCGACGCGAAATTGCCGACGGTGCCGTATTCGTGCGCGGCAATGTGATCGAACAGGTCGGCGCCAGCAGTGCATTGCCGCAGACCGCAGACGAAGTGATCGACGCCAGCGGCCACGTAGTATTGCCGGGCCTGGTCAACACGCATCACCATATGTACCAAAGCCTGACGCGCGCCATGCCCGGTGCGCAAAACGGCGCACTGTTCGAATGGCTGACCAGCCTGTATCCGGTATGGGCCAATCTGACGCCGGAGATGATTCGCATATCGACCAAGACGGCGATGGCGGAATTGATGCTCTCCGGTTGCACCACCAGCAGCGACCACCTCTACATTTATCCGAACGGCTGCCGCCTCGACGACAGCATGGAAGCGGCACAGGAAATCGGCATGCGCTTCCATGCAGCGCGCGGCGCCATGAGTGTGGGCAAGTCGCAAGGCGGGCTGCCGCCGGACGCGGTGGTGGAAAGCGAAGCGGCCATCCTGCGCGATACGCAGCGGCTGATCGAGACCTATCATGATGCCAGCCGTCATGCCATGCTGCGCGTCGTTGTCGCGCCTTGTTCGCCCTTCTCGGTCTCGCGCAACCTGATGCGTGAATCGGCAAACCTGGCACGCCACTTCGGCGTCTCCATGCATACGCACCTCGCCGAAAACACCAGCGACATTGCCTACAGCCGCGAGAAATTCAATATGACACCGGCGCAGTATGCCGAAGACTGTGGCTGGATCGGGCACGATGTCTGGCACGCCCACTGCGTGCAACTGGACGACGACGGCATCAACCTGTTCGCGCGCAGCGGCACCGGCATTGCGCACTGCCCTTGTTCCAATATGCGGCTTGGCTCCGGCATTGCGCCGATCCGCAGCATGCTCGAACGCGGCGTCGCCGTAGGCCTCGGCGTGGACGGCTGCGCCTCGAACGACGCCGGACACATGCTCGGCGAAGTGCGGCAGGCGATGCTGCTGCAGCGAGTCGGCTTCGGCCCCGACGCCATGACGGCACGCGAGGCGCTGGAAATTGCCACGCTGGGCGGCGCGCGCGTATTGAACCGCGACGACATCGGCGCGCTGGCGCCCGGCATGTCAGCCGACATGGTGGCGTTCGACATGAACGGAGTCGGTTACGCCGGCGCATTGCATGACGCCGTGGCCGCCCTGGTATTTTGCATGCCGTCACAGGTGAGCACTTCCATCATCAACGGCCGCATCGTCGTGCGTGACGGGCAATGCACAACGGTCGATCTCCGCACGCTGTGCGAGCAACACAACCGGCTCGCGCTGCAACTGGCACAGGCGGCACACTAAAACGCCCTGTCTGTACAATAACTAGCTCTACGGTCAGGGCGGCGCTTTCCGTCACTTGCCTCCATGTGCCTGATGTGCCCGCGTGTGCCGGCATGTGCCTGCGTGTGCCTGCGTGTGCCTTTGTATGCCTTCACCCGCCATTTATCTTTTCTTGATCCAGATCAATTGACCCCGGTTGCGGTCACCCTATGATCTATCTGCCATCAAACCGTTGCGGTGAAGGCAATTCATCTCACCGTGGCAAGCCCGTCAAGTCACTGACACAATTTCGAGTTGATACGCCATCCATGCCCTCACTATTGATCCGCCGCTTGCTTATTGGTATTGCCGTGCTGCTTGTCATCGGCCTCGGCTTGTGGTGGATCGGCCGTCCCAAACCGGTTTCCGTCCTATTGAAGGAAATCGACCGCGGCAAGGTCGAATCCAGTATCGCGAATACGCGCGCGGGTTCAGTCGAGGCGTGCTTGCGTACCAAGCTTTCCACGATTCTCGGCGGCCGGATAGCCGAATTGCCGATCAAGGAAGGCGACCACGTCAAAAAAGGACAGCTCCTGATGCGGCTGTGGAATGACGATCAAAAAGCGCAGGACACGCTCGCCTCGGCCCAGGTCGATGCCTCGAACAAACATGTCGCCGAAGCCTGTGTCATTGCTGCCAATGCCGAGGACGATGCCAAACGCCAGGCCTTGCTACGGGCCAAAGGATTTGTTTCCGCTTCCGCCGAAGAACAGGCACGTGCCGCCGCGCAAGCCAGGCGCGCCACCTGCGATGCAACCAAGGCCGATGTAACCAGCGCCAAGGCCAGGGTTGCGGCATCGCACGTCGAACTTGCCAGAACGGTGTTGTATGCGCCTTTCGATGGGGTGGTGGCCCAGATCGTCGGCGAGGTCGGCGAGTACTCGACACCGTCGCCGCCGGGTGTGCCGACGCCGCCGGCCGTCGATCTCATCGACGAAAGCTGCGTCTACGTCAAGGCGCCGATGGATGAGGTCGATGCGCCCAAGATCCGAGCCGGGCAGGAAGTGCGCATCAGTTTCGATGCCTTGCCCAAGCAATTTTTTGCCGGCCGGGTGAAACGGGTCGCGCCCTATATTTCCGTCGTGGAAAAACAGGCGCGCACGGTCGATATCGACGCCACGCTCGATCACCCGGAAACGACCGGCAAGCTGCTGGTCGGCTACAGCGCCGACGTCGAAGTGATCCTCGCCGTACGCAACAATGTGGTGAGAGTACCGACTTCGGCGCTGCTCGAAGGAGGCCGCGTGCTGGTGGCCGGCTCGGACGGCAAATTGCAGGAAAGAAAACTCAAGACCGGCCTGGCAAATTGGGAATATACCGAAGTGCTCGAAGGAGTGAATGCCGGCGAGCAGGTGGTCACATCCTTGGAACGCGAGGGCGTCAAGGCCGGCGTCCCGTTCGCCGCGGAAGCCAGATCGCCGTGAGTGCGCTCATTGAACTGTCCGGTATCGAGCGTATATTCCACCTCGGCGACAGCGACGTGCATGCGCTGCACAATCTCGATCTGACGATTGCCTCCGGCGACTATGTTTCCGTCATGGGGCCGTCCGGTTCCGGAAAATCGACTCTGCTCAACCTGCTCGGTTTGCTCGACCGCCCCAGTGCAGGTACGTACAAGCTTGAAGGGCGTGACGTCACGACCATGTCGCAAGAAAATCTGGCGCAGGTACGCAGCGAACGCATCGGCTTCGTATTCCAGAGTTTTCATCTGGTGCCGCGCCTGACCGCCACCGAAAACATCGCCCTGCCGATGATGCTGGCCGGCATCGCACCGAAGCAGCGCAGCGAACGGGTGGCACAGGCGCTAAAGGAATATGGCCTGGAAAACCGTGCCGACCACCGGCCCGATCAACTATCCGGCGGCCAGCGCCAGCGTGTGGCGATTGCGCGCGCCACCATCATGCGCCCGGCCATGATCCTGGCCGACGAGCCGACCGGCAACCTCGACCGCGCAACCGGCGACGAAGTGGTGCGCCTGCTGGAAGGGCTTAATGCGCGCGGGGTTACCCTCATCATGGTTACGCACGATGCCACCATCGGCGCGCGGGCGCATCGCCGCATCGTGATGGAAGACGGCGCAGTGAAAGCGGATGCATGCGCGGCACCGACCTGATCCGGTTTGCGCGCCACGCGGCCACCGGCAACCCCTTGCGCACTTGCCTCTTGGTGTTGGCGGTGGCTATCGGCGTGGCCGCCGTGGTCGTGCTGACGGCCTTGGGCGACGGCGCGCGGCAATATGTGCTCAATGAATTCTCCACCCTCGGCAGCGATCTCGTCATCGTACTGCCCGGCAGATCGCAGACCGGCGGCATCAATCCGGCCAACGCCATCACCAACACCACGCGCGACCTGACCATCGACGACGCGCTGGCTTTGCAGCGCGCGAGTGCCGTCAAATTAGTGGCGCCGCTGGCAGTCGGCACCTCGGAAATCAGCAGCGGCGGCAAGTTACGCGAAGTAGTCGTGGCCGGCACAACGTCGCAATACGTGCAACTGCGGCACATGGACCTTGGGCAGGGCCGTTTCCTGACCGATTCGGACTGGCGGCGCGGCGCGGCCGAAGTCGTCGTCGGCGCCAAGGTGCGCGAAGAAATGTTCGGCATTGAACCGGCGCTCGGCCAATTGGTGCGCATCGGCGACCGGCGCTTTCGCGTCGTGGGCGTGCTGGCGGCAAGCGGCGAGGGGCTGGGCATGAATACCGACGAACTGGTGTTCGTCCCGGTGGCGCTCGCGCAAGCCATGTTCAACAGCAACACCTTGTTTCGCATCATGGCCCAGTCCACCGGTCGCGAGGCCATCGAGACGGCTAAGAACCAGATCGCGGAAATCATTCGCCTGCGCCACGAAGGCGAACAGGATGTCACGGTCATCACGGAAGACGCGGTGCTCGCCACCTTCGACCGCCTGCTCGGCGCGCTCACGCTGGGCGTGGCCGGCATTGCCGCCATCAGCCTGGCGGTAGCCGGCATTCTGGTGATGAATGTCATGCTGGTCTCCGTGACGCAGCGCACCGCAGAAATCGGCTTGCTCAAGGCGCTCGGCGCAACCGATCGTGCGATACGCCTGTTGTTTTTGACCGAGGCATCGATGCTGTCGCTCGTCGGCGCCCTGGTCGGCTATCTGATTGGCCAGGCCGGCGCCGCATTCATCCGCTACCTGTATCCAAGTTTTCCGGCTTTCCCGCCGAACTGGGCAGTGGTGGCCGGTATCGGCACAGCATTGGCAACCGGTATTTTGTTCGGCGTGTTGCCGGCACGCCGTGCCGCGAAGCTCGATCCCGTTCAATCACTGGCGAAGCGTTAGGTTCAAGCATGCTCCTGCCCGACGCCACCCGCCTTGCACTTCGCGCCATCACGGCGCAGCGCTTGCGCAGTTTCCTCACGCTGCTGGGCATTGCCGTCGGTATTGCGGCCGTGATTTTACTGACCTCGATAGGCGAAGGCATTCATCGGTTCGTGCTGGCCGAGTTCACGCAATTCGGCACCAATGTCGCCAGTATCGCACCGGGCAAAGTCAAGACGTCCGGACCGGCACCAACCGGCATACCAAGCTCGGTGCGACCACTGACGCTGGACGACGCCCACGCATTGGCCGGTTTGCCGCATATAACCGGCATGACGGCCAATGTGTGGGGCAACACCGAAGTCGGCGGCAACGGCCGGCTGCGCCGCACGACGATCAACGGCGTCGGCGCCGACATGACCAGGGTGTATGGCATCAAGGTGAAGGTCGGCCGCTTCCTGCCTGCGGAAGATTTGCAAAATGCCCGCGCCCTGGTCGTGCTCGGCTCCAAGCTCAAATCCGAGCTGTTCGGCAGCGCCAATCCGCTTGGCGCGCGCGTGCGCGTCGGCACACTGCAGTTTCGCGTGATCGGCGTATTGGAGGAAAAGGGCCAGTTCCTCGGCGTCGATCTCGATGACGCGGCCTATATCCCGACCGCACGCGCGCTTGAATTGTACAACCGCGACGGCGTCATGAAGATTGACCTCGCTTACGAAGAGGGCGCGTCCGCCGCGCGCATCGCCGACTCGATCAAGGCACTCCTGATGGCGCGCCACGGCCGCGAAGACTTCACCATCACAACGCAGGAAGACATGCTGCGCACGCTGTCGAACATCCTCAACATTCTGACCATGGCAGTGGGCGCGCTGGGCGGTATCTCGCTATTGGTCGGCGGCATCGGCATTGCCACCATCATGACCATTACAGTTAGCGAGCGCACTGGTGAAATCGGCTTGCTGGTGGCGCTCGGTGCGCCGCGGCGCACCATACTCGGATTGTTTCTCGGCGAAGCGGTTGCCCTATCGGCGCTGGGCGGTGCGATCGGCATGACGCTCGGGATCGGATTGGCGCAATTGATCCACTTCGCGCTCCCTGCCCTGCCCGTGCACACGCCTGTTGTTTTCGTCGTGCTGGCGGAAATGATCGCCATTGCCATCGGTTTGCTGGCCGGTGTGCTGCCGGCGCGCCGTGCCGCGCGGCTAGACCCGGTGGACGCCTTGCGCGCGGAATAATCCGCAAGACCCGTCACCACGCGCGAACGACCGTTCCATATCCGTTGCAAATCGACGACATGGCGCAGCGCACAAAAAATTCTCCCACGATTCCCTGCAACAACATGCATAAAAATTTTTAGTTTAAGCGTAAACTTTGTTAAAGTAGCGCAGCACATCACCTTACCAAGGGGAAGCAATAATGAGCCAGAGCAACCCTCTGACGCTGCACGTTCCGGAGCCTACAGGCCGTCCCGGATGCGAAACAGATTTTTCCTATCTTCACCTGAGCGCTGCCGGCGCGGCACCGCGACCGCCGGTCGACGTCTCGCCTGCCGACACGCGCGACCTTGCCGACACGCTGATCCGCGTACTGGATCATGACGGCAACGCCGTCGGACCATGGGCGCCCACCATCGATGTCGAACGCCTGCGCTTCGGCCTGCGGGTCATGATGAAAACGCGCATTTTCGATGCGCGCATGGTCATTGCCCAGCGCCAAAAAAAGATGTCGTTCTACATGACCTGTCTCGGTGAAGAAGCCATCGGCACGGCCCATGCGCTGGCCCTTTCCAAGGGGGACATGTGTTTCCCCACCTACCGCCAGCAAACGCTCCTGATGGCGCGCGAAGTGTCGATGGTCGACATGATCTGCCAGTTGCTGTCGAACCAGCGCGACCCCTTGAAGGGGCGCCAGTTACCGGTCATGTATTCGGTACGCGAAGCCGGCTTCTTCTCCATCTCCGGCAATCTCGCGACGCAATTCGTGCAGGGCGTTGGTTGGGCCATGGCTTCGGCCATCAAGGGCGATACCAAGATCGCTTCGGCCTGGATAGGCGACGGCGCGACAGCGGAATCGGACTTCAATACCGCCCTGACCTTCGCCCACGTGTATCGCGCGCCGGTGATCCTCAATGTGGTCAACAATCAGTGGGCCATCTCGACCTTTCAGGCGCTGGCCGGCGGCGAGAGCACGACTTTTGCGGCGCGCGGCGTGGGCAGCGGCATTGCCTCGCTGCGCGTCGACGGCAATGACTTCCTGGCAACGTATGCCGCATCGCAGTGGGCGGTTGAGCGCGCGCGCAGCAACCTCGGCCCGACACTCATCGAATGGGTTACCTATCGAGCCGGTCCGCATTCGACCTCGGACGATCCCTCCAAATACCGCCCGGCCGACGACTGGTCGCACTTCCCCCTGGGCGACCCGATCGTGCGGCTGAAGAAACACTTGATCGGCCAGGGCGCATGGTCCGAAGCTGAACACGAATCCACGCAGAAGGAACTGGAAGCCGAAGTGGTAGCAGCGCAGAAGGAAGCCGAGCGCTACGGCACCCTGGCCGACGGCCATATCCCCAGCGCCGCGTCGATGTTCGAGGACGTCTATAAAGACATGCCCGAGCACCTGCGCCGGCAACGACAACAATTGGGAGTGTGAGGGGATGAGCGTGGAACAACAGAATTCAGTAAAAGAAGCAAGCGAGGGCGCGAGCGCGCCGATGTCGATGATCCAGGCGCTGCGTTCGGCCATGGACGTCATGATGGAACGCGACAACAACGTCGTCATCTACGGCCAGGATGTCGGCTATTTCGGCGGCGTGTTCCGCTGCACCGAAGGCTTGCAGGCCAAATACGGCAAATCGCGCGTGTTCGATGCGCCGATCTCGGAAGGCGGCATCGTCGGCACAGCGGTCGGCATGGCTGCCTATGGCTTGCGCCCGGTGGTGGAAATCCAGTTTGCCGATTACTTCTACCCGGCGTCCGACCAGATTGTCTCGGAAGCGGCGCGCCTGCGCTTCCGCTCGGCCGGCGAATTCACGGCGGCGATGACGATACGCATGCCCTGCGGCGGCGGCATCTATGGCGGGCAAACCCACAGCCAGAGCCCGGAGGCGATGTTCACCCATGTCTGCGGACTGCGCACGGTGATGCCGTCGAACCCCTACGATGCCAAGGGCTTGCTGATCGCCTCGATTGAAAACGACGACCCTGTTATTTTTCTCGAACCGAAGCGGCTGTACAACGGTCCCTTCGACGGCCATCACGACCAACCGGTGGTGCCGTGGTCCAAGCACCCGATGGGGGAAGTGCCGCTCGGCTATTACACGGTGCCACTCGAATCGGCTTCGGTGTTTCGTGCCGGGGCGGAACTGACCGTGATCACCTACGGCACGATGGTGTTCGTCTCCGAAGCGGCAGCGCGCGAGACCGGCATCGACGCCGAGATCATCGACCTGCGCAGCCTGTGGCCGCTCGACCTCGATACCATCGTCAACTCGGTCAAAAAGACCGGCCGCTGCGTAGTGGTGCACGAAGCCACGCGCACCAGCGGCTTCGGCGCCGAACTGGTGGCGCTGGTGCAGGAACATTGCTTCTATCAACTGGAAGCGCCGATCGAACGTGTCACCGGCTGGGACACGCCCTACCCGCATGCGCAGGAATGGGCTTACTTCCCCGGCCCGGAACGCGTCGGTGCGGCGTTCAAACGCGCGATGGAGGCATGACATGGGCATCTATGTGATCAAAATGCCCGATCTGGGCGAAGGCAATGCCGAAGTCGAAGTTGTCGCCTGGCGCGTAAAACCAGGCGACCTTGTCACGGAAGACCAGGTGCTGGCCGATGTGATGACGGAAAAAGCGACGGTGGAAATCCCGTCGCCGGTCGGCGGTACCGTGCTGGCCCTGGGCGGTGAAATCGGCCAAGCGCTTGCAGTTGGCGCTGAATTGATACGACTCGAAGTGGAAGGCGCGGGCAATGCAGTAGCCGGCAAAGCTGCGCCTGCTCCGCAAGCGTCTCCCGCAAAGACCGCCCCCGCCCCGGTGGCAACGATTGCGGCTGCGCCTGCTGCGGTCGAAGCGCCCGTAGCTGCGGCCATCAAGGCGGCGCCCAAAGCGCCGGCAAAAAACGGCAACGGCACACACACGCAACGCAAGCCGGGCGAAAAACCGCTGGCCCCGCCGGCAGTGCGCCAGCGTGCCTGGGATCTCGGCATCGAACTACAATACGTTTTCGGCAGCGGCCCGGCCGGGCGCATCACGCATGCCGATCTCGACGCCTACCTTGCACGGCGCAACGGCAATGGCGGCGGTTCGGGCGGTGCCGACAACCGCTATGCCGAATTGCACGGTGAACTCGCTGTCCCCATCATCGGACTGCGGCGCAAGATCGCGCAAAAGATGCAGGAAGCCAAACGGCGCATTCCCCACTTCACCTATGTGGAAGAAATCGACGTCACCGAGATTGAGGCTCTGCGCGCGCAAATGAATACGCGCTGGGGCGCTGAACGCGGCAAGCTGACCCTGCTGCCCTTGCTGATGCGCGCCGTCGTGCTGAGCCTGCGCAACTTCCCGCAGATCAATGCCCGTTTCGACGACGAGGCCGGCGTGGTCACACGTTACAACCCGGTGCATATCGGCATCGCCACGCAAACCGATGCCGGGCTGATCGTGCCGGTGGTACGCAATGCCGAGGCGCGCGACCCATGGTCAAGCGCCGCCGAAGTGGCGCGCCTGGCTGAAGCGGCACGCAGCGGCAAGGCCACGCGCGAGGAACTGAGCGGCTCGACGATTACCATCACCAGTTTGGGTGCGCTAGGCGGCATCGTCTCGACGCCGGTCATCAACCATCCGGAAGTCGCTATTGTCGGCGTCAACCGCATGGTGCAAAGGCCGATGGTGCGCGACGGCGCGGTCGTCGTGCGCAAGATGATGAACCTGTCGTCATCATTCGACCACCGTGTGATCGACGGCATGCATGCCGCGGAATTCGTGCAAACGATACGCGGCTATCTTGAATGCCCCGCCACCCTGTTCGTGGAGTAGCCATGCAAACCACAAAAACGACCTTGCTTGTGATCGGCGGCGGCCCCGGCGGCTACGTGGCCGCCATCCGCGCCGGGCAATTAGGCATACCGACTGTGCTGGTCGAAGGCGAACGCCTGGGCGGAACCTGCCTCAACATCGGCTGCATTCCGTCCAAGGCGCTGATCCACGCTGCCGAGGAGTTCGACAAGGTGCGCCACTATGCCGGCAACTCGGCGCTCGGCATTGTGGTCGATGGCGCGCGCATCGACCTGGCGCGCACCGTGCAATGGAAGGATGGCATCGTCAAGCGACTGACCGGTGGCGTTGGCGCCTTGCTCAAGAAAAACGGCGTGCAAGTCGTCAACGGCTGGGCGCGCATCATCGACGGCAAGACCGTGGAAGTCACGTCAAACGGTGCCGAAGGCGCGCAGCAAATTACTTGCGAGCATATGCTTCTGGCGACCGGCTCGCAGGCGGTGGAATTACCGTTCATGCCCTTCGGCGGCAATGTGATATCAGCGACCGAAGCACTCTCGCCGCCATCGCTGCCCAAGCGTTTGCTGGTGGTCGGCGCCGGGTATATTGGCTTGGAACTCGGCATTGCCTATCGCAAGCTGGGCGCGGAGGTGACGGTCGTCGAATCGGTCGACCGCATCCTGCCTGCCTACGACGAAGAACTATCCAAACCGGTCACAACGGCATTGAAACACCTCGGTGTGCAGACCCTGCTTGGCTGCAGTGTGCTCGGTCTGAATGAAGCCGGCGATGCCGTGCGAGTGCGCGATGCTGCGGGTATTGAGAGCGAGCAAGTTGCCGACCGTGTTCTCGTTGCAGTAGGCCGCCGTCCGCGCACCGAGGGCTTCGGTCTGGAAACCCTGCTGCTCGACATGAATGGGCGCGCCGTCAAAGTCGATAGCCAGTGCCAGACTTCCATGCGCAAGGTATGGGCGATTGGCGACCTCACCGGTGAGCCAATGCTGGCCCATCGCGCCATGGCGCAAGGTGAAATGGTGGCCGAAATTATCGCCGGCAAGAAGCGCCATTTCACGCCGGCAGCAATTCCCGCAGTTTGTTTCACCGATCCTGAAATCGTGGTGGTCGGGATGACGCCGCAGGAAGCAGACCGTGCAGGGCTTGAGTACAAGAGTGCGATTTTTCCCTTTTCAGCCAACGGGCGCGCCATGACCATCGAAGGCACGGACGGCTTTGTGCGTGTGGTGGCGCGCAGCGACAATCATTTGATTGTCGGCTGGCAGGCAGTCGGGCGCGGCGTGTCGGAATTGAGCACGGCGTTCTCGCAATCGATTGAGCTGGGCGCGCAACTGGAGGATGTGGCCGGGACGATCCATGCGCATCCGACGCTCGGTGAGGCGGTGCAGGAAGCTGCGTTGCGGGCGCTGGGGCATGCGCTGCACATTTGATTTTTTTGACGATTTGATTGAAGGCATAGTGGTGGGATGCAATGAACAAGGCTTTTTGATTGCAAGGCGTGACGGCCTGCATGCCGCCACCGCTGCGCAGGCGGATCGCATGAGATCCGAATCCCCTGCTACGCCGCCTATGCTATCCCACCGATTGGGACCACCAGCGCAATCACAATATTAAAATCGCCCTGAAATCATTCACGTTAGTACGCGTAGGACCGCTCACCACCAGATCATCCAGTGCGCTGAAGAACCCGTAGCCATCGTTGTTATCGAGCATCGCCCGCGCGCGCAAACCATTATCCGTTGCGCGCGCCATGGAATCGGGCGCATACAAGGCGCCGGCATTGTCTTCCGACCCGTCGATGCCATCCGTGTCGCAAGCTATTGCATGAATATTCGGATAGCCGTCGAGCGCAACCGCCAGGCTCAGCAGGAATTCCGCATTGCGTCCACCGCGTCCCTTTCCTTTCACCGTCACCGTTGTCTCACCACCCGACAGCAACAGGCAAGGCGCAGCGAAAGGCTGTCCGCGCGTGGCAATCTGCCTGGCAATGGCGGCATGCACCAGCGCCACGTCGCGTGCCTCGCCCTCGATGCCATCCGACAGTATGTAGGGCGTGATACCAACCGCCCGCGCATGTGCTGCTGCGGCTTCCAGCGCATCCTGCGCCGTCGCAATGATCTGCTGTGTATTGCGCGCGAAACGCACATCGTCAGGCTTCGGTGTTTCGCCAATACCGGATTCGAGATGATGCAGGATGTTCGGTGGCACATCGATTTCGTATTTGCGCAGGATTGCCAATGCTTGTGCGCACGTGGTCGGGTCGGGCAGCGTCGGGCCGCTTGCTATGATGCCGGGATCATCACCGGGAACGTCGGAAATCAGCAACGTCACGACGCGCGCCGGTGCGCAGGCCAATGCCAGCCGGCCACCCTTGATGGCCGAGAGGTGTTTGCGCACGCAATTCATGTCGGCGATGGTGGCGCCGCTTTTCAGCAATGCCTTGTTGAGCAGTTGCTTCTGCTCCAGCGTAATGCCCTCTGCCGGCAATGCCAGCAATGCCGAGCCGCCGCCGGAGATCAGGCATAACACCAAGTCATTCTCGTTCAAACCTTGCACCATCTGCATCATGCGGGCGGCGGCTTGCCTGCCGGCTTCGTCGGGTACGGGGTGGGAGGCTTCGACGACTTCTATTTTTTTGCAATCTGCACCATGGCCGTAGCGCGTTACCACGAGGCCTTCGATGTCGCCTTGCCATTGCTGTTCCACGACCTGGGCCATGGCTGCGGCGCCTTTGCCTGCGCCTATTACGATGGTGCGGGCGCCTTTGGCTGGTTGCGGGAGGTATTTGGGGAGGCAGTGGCTGGGGCTCACTGCCTCGATGGCGGTGGTGTAGAGGTCTAGCAGGAATTGGCGGGGATTGGGGATTGTCATGGTTCAGGCTCTTCGTTTGCGTCTCGCGCGTTGTTGATTCTGTATCCGCTCCGTTGATACCTGCCGGGGGTAGCCCGGCGGCTACTCCCTTTCTTTGTCTCGCCAAAGAAAGGAAGCAAAGAAAGGCGACCGCGGGATGCCGCCCCTCTTCGAGGGGTTCCCACAAAAACGCCGGCCTGAGCGGGAAACGAGACGAACTCGCCTTCGGCTCAGACAAGTCTCGTTTCTTTTCCGCTCAGGCCGGCGTTTTTGTGGCGACATCCAAGCGGAACTTCTCCAATGCTGCCTAACGTTGCCTTTACAAATTACGTCGATAATCCAACGTCGTCTATCAATGGAACCATTGAGATATCAGCCCTTCGCTATCTCATGATTCGACATCAACTCCACCGCGCGGCATAGCGCCGAATGATCGAGTCCGCTCATGCCGTTGGCGGCGCACGCGTTCATCAGTTCTTGCGTTGTTGCGGTGTTTGGTAAGGATACACCCAAAGCCTTTGCTCCTTGCAGGGCGAGGTTCAAGTCCTTTTGATGCAGCTCTATCCTGAAGCCGGGGTTGAAGGTGCGCTTGACCATGCGTTCGCCGTGGACTTCGAGGATGCGTGAGGCGGCGAAGCCGCCCATCAGGGCTTGTCGTACACGGGCCGGGTCGGCGCCGGCTTTGGAGGCGAATAACAGGGCTTCGGCCACAGCCTGGATGTTGAGCGCGACGATGATCTGGTTTGCCACTTTCGTGGTCTGGCCGTCGCCGTTGCCGCCTACCAGGGTGATGTTCTTGCCCATCAATTCGAACAGCGGCTTGACGTCGGCGAATGCGGCTTCGGGGCCGCCGACCATGATGGTCAGCGAAGCGGCCTTGGCGCCGACTTCGCCGCCGGAGACCGGTGCGTCAAGGTATTGGCAGCTGAGGTCGTTGATCTTCTTGGCGAACCCCTTGGTGGCGATTGGTGAAATCGAACTCATGTCGACCACGATCTTGCCGGCGCTCAGGCCACTTGCAACGCCGTTTTCACCGAACAGCGCAGCTTCAACATGCGGAGTGTCGGGCACCATGATGATGACGATGTCGGCCCGTTTGGCCACTTCGGCGCCGGAGGTGCAGACCGTTGCGCCGCCTTCGACCAGTTCAAACGGCGGGTTCTTGATGTCGTGCAGATAGAGCTTGTGTCCACCGCGCTGCAAATGCCCGGCCATGGGGGCGCCCATGATGCCAAGACCGATGAATCCTACTTTTGCCATGATGTTTTCCTTTTGCTGATTTTCGTTCAAACGGACATTTGCCATGCATCATGTGCGGCACGCCAGGCCAGGCCTTCGGCTGTTCCGTTCCTTGGCTTGTA
>DATBQE010000124.1:0-8913 GCA_036561005.1 Burkholderiaceae bacterium
TCAGACGAAGAAGGATTACGCGAACTGAGCGAAACGCTGGCCATTGCGTTCAACCAGCGCAGGAAACCGGCCAATGCCGTTCGTACGAAATATGATTTGCTGATTGCCCGCGCCACCATCTCGGCAGCGGAAATGGAGCAGGCCACGCGCGACGCGCGCGAAAGAGACACCAATGTTGAAGACATCCTCATCGAGGAATTCAAGGTCAAGCTGCCTCAGATCGGGCAATCCCTTTCGAAATATTTTGCCGTGCCCTACGAGCCTTACGTTGCCGACCGGATCAAGCCAGTCGAATTGCTGAAGAACCTGAAGCGCCAGTATGTCGAACAAAACCAGTGGATTCCTCTTGACGAAACCAAGGATGGCGTCGTTGTGCTGGCGGTCGATCCCGAGCAGACCAAGAACGCGCGCGTCATCAACAATATCTTTCCGAAATCGAAGCTGGTATTCCTCGTCACGACCAATACGGAATTCCAGAAGGTGGTCGACGATTTCTACGGTGCCCCCGGCGACACGACCTCGGTCGGCGATTTGCTGTCGGGTATGGATACCGATGACGAAGAAGGCGGCGAGAATGTCGGCGCCGATCTCTCCGCCGCGGCTGACAATGAACTGGTCAAGCTGGTCAACAAGATCATCGTCGACGCCTACAAGCAAGGCGCTTCGGATATCCATATCGAACCACGGCCGGGCAAGGAAAAAACCGTGATCCGGTTCCGCAAGGACGGTTCACTGGAAAATTACATCGAAATCCCGTCGAGCTACCGCAGTGCGCTTTCGGCCCGTATCAAGATCATGTGCGATCTCGATATCTCGGAACGCCGCAAGCCGCAAGACGGCAAGATCAAGTTCAAGAAATTCGGCCCACTGGATATCGAACTGCGTGTCGCGACGATCCCTTCTTCCGGCGGTGTGGAAGACATTGTCATGCGTATTTTGGCGGCCGGCGAACCGATTCCGCTCGACAAACTCGGTGTCCTGCCGCATAACCTGGAGCGCTTGAAGAGCGCGATCAGCAAACCCTATGGCCTGTTTTTTGTTTGCGGCCCGACCGGTTCCGGTAAAACGACGACGTTGCACTCTGTGCTCAGCTATCTCAACAAGTCTGATACCAAAATCTGGACCGCCGAAGACCCGGTCGAAATAACCCAAAAGGGATTGCGCCAGGTGCAGGTCAACCGCAAGAGCGGGCTCGATTTCGCTACCGCCATGCGCGCCTTCCTGCGCGCCGACCCCGATATCATCATGGTCGGCGAAATGCGCGACAAGGAAACGGTCGGTATGGGTATCGAAGCCTCGCTGACAGGCCACCTTGTGTTTGCCACCCTGCACACCAACAGCGCACCTGAATCGATCGTCCGCCTGCTAGACATGGGCATGGACCCGTTCAATTTTGCCGACGCGCTGCTTGGCATCCTGGCCCAGCGCCTGGCAAAGCGGTTGTGTTCGAAGTGCAAGGAAGCCTATGAACCGAGCCAGGAGGAAATGAAGCTGCTGTTGGACGAATATTGCCTCGAGTTGCTCAACACCGCCGATTTCATCAAGGACCGCAAATCCGGTTACGCGCGTGTGTATGCCTCGTGGATCAAGAACTACGTCAACGAAAAAGGCAAATTTACACTTTACAAGGCGGTCGGCTGCGACCAATGCAGTAGCGGCTACAAGGGGCGTGTCGGCCTGCACGAACTGATGCTGGGCACCGATGCGGCAAAAAAATTGCTGCAGGAACATGCCCGTGTGGCGCAGTTGCTTGCTTGCGCCCTGGAAGACGGCATGCTCACCCTCAAGATGGACGGTATCGAAAAAGTGCTGTCCGGAATCACCGACATCAAGCAGGTGCGTGCGGTCTGCATCAAATAAAATCCCATCAATTGAAGTATCAATCTCATTGAGGAGTAGTCATGACACAACTCGATCCCTATCTCACTTTCGACGGAACCTGTGCAGAAGCCATGCGCTTCTATGCCTCCACGCTCGGCGGCAAAATCGAAATGATGATGACGCATGCCGAATCGCCAATGGCGGCGCAGACACCGGCCGGTAGTGAAAGTCGCATCATGCATGCCCGCCTCGCGCTTGGCGACCGCATCTTGATGGCTTCCGACAGCATGGTCGGCATGCCATATCTTGGCATGCACGGATTTGCGCTGTCTTTGATGTATCCCACCGTAGACGAGGGCCGCAAAGTGTTTGATGCGCTCGCGACAGGCGGACAGGTACAAATGCCGTTTGAAAAGACTTTCTGGGCGGAAGGCTTCGGCATGCTGGTCGACAAATTCGGCACCCCGTGGATGGTCAATTGCGGCATGACGCAGTAACAAGTTCGCGACGTGCCACGAGTCAGGTTGGCTGATTGCATAAGGACCTAAGCACGCGCGCACGCTGGGAAGCTCTCGGCGTGCTCTGTCTCGGCGTGTTGATGATCGTGCTCGATACCACGATCGTCAACGTCGCCCTGCCCTCGATTCGCACCGACCTCGCTTTCACCGAAACGTCGCTGGTGTGGGTCGTCAACGCCTACATGCTGACCTTTGGCGGCTTCCTGTTGCTTGGCGGCCGACTCGGCGATCTGTATGGCCATCGCAAACTCTTCTTGATCGGCATCGCGCTTTTCACCGTGGCATCGCTGGCCTGCGGCCTGGCCAATAGCCAGCTCATCCTGATCGTCGCGCGCGCGATCCAGGGCATGGGTGGCGCAGTCGTCTCTGCGGTATCGTTATCGCTCATGATGAACCTGTTTCCCGAGCAGGAGGAGCGTGCCAAAGCCATGGGAATCTACAGCTTTGTCTGTGCCGGCGGCGGCAGCATCGGGGCGGTAGCCGGCGGCTTGCTGACCAATCTGCTGAGCTGGCACTGGATCTTCCTGGTCAATATTCCGATCGGACTGGCAGTCTATGTAACCTGCCTGCGGCTGGTGCCGGCGGCCAGGATCGACGACAGGTCCAACCGGCTTGACTTGGGCGGCGCCGTCACCGTCACTTTTTCGCTGATGCTGGCTGTCTATGCAATCGTCAATGGTAATGAAGCCGGCTGGATGTCCAGGCAGACATTAGGACTCCTGTTCGCCTCGTCCGTCTGCCTGATCGTGTTTCTGGTCCTGGAAGCCAAGGTCGCCAAACCGCTGGTGCCGCTTGGCATGTTCCGGCGACGCAACCTCACCACCGCCAGCGTGATCGGCATGCTCTGGTCGGGCGCCATGTTCGCGTGGTTTTTCATTTCTGCGCTATATATGCAACTGGTGCTTGGCTACGATGCGCTCAAGGTAGGACTGGCCTTTCTGCCGGCCAACCTGATCATGGCGGCTTTTTCCCTCGGACTGTCTGCAAATCTGGTGATGCGCTTCGGCATCAAGCCGCCGCTGGTGTTTGGTTTGCTGCTGGCCACGGCCGGCCTGGCCCTGTTTTCGCAATCACCGTTGCACGGCGACTTCAACTTCCATATCCTGCCCAGCATGCTGCTGCTCGGCCTCGGTGCCGGCATGGGATTCAATCCCCTGCTGCTGGCGGCAATGAACGATGTCGCGCCGAGCGATTCCGGCCTCGCTTCCGGCCTGGTCAATACATCGTTCATGATGGGTGGGGCACTGGGCCTGGCGGTGCTGGCCAGTGTGGCCGCTGCGCAGACGCAAAGCCTGGTCGGTTCCGGCGTCGGCATGGTCGCTGCATTGAATGGCGGCTATCAGTTGGCATTCGGCGCCGGGGCGGTGTTTGCTTTGATTGCAGCGCTATTGGGCGCATTTGTCATCGGAAGCGGAAAAACTCCCACAACCGACAAAGCGGGAATTTGACTATTTGCGAAGCCACTTCCTGGTGGCTCATCGCAGTAGAGTCATTCCGAGTTCTTCCACGCTACCTGCTTCTGCCGCTTCCTGGTCCATACGAGAGTAGGGCCACTGCGAAACTCGGTGCTGACGGCTCCGTCCGTAATTGAACTCGGGCGCCGTCTGACGTGCTCCTTGATCGCCCCCCTTTGCCCGGGATGTAACCAGGGCCGAGCGATGCCTCGCATCTAGCCGGCCATCAGGCTTTGACAGCCGACTTCAATCAATTCACGCGCCAAAGCCAAATTCCGAAATGTCACCGGACAATACAATCCACATCGCCGGGTTTGCCGCCGTTGCTGCCTTGCCCACCGCCGGTGGAAGAGAACGATGCGGGCGGGCTGAACTGCATGCCGGGATTGGTCGGCAAAATGATGGGCGGTTGCTGAAAGCCCGGCGTAAAACCGAATTGCCCTGCGGTGAAATTCTGCGACCCGCCGCCGTTGGTAACGTGGATGGTGCCGTCCAGTACTTGCACATAAAGGCCGGGATTGAGCCCTTGCGAGCCACCATTCTCGTTATTTTGCGCCAATTGCCAAGATTTGGCCTGTGTAGCCGTTTTGCCGGGGAGCAGGCCTTGTGGCGCGTCGGTGCGGCTGCCGCTGCGGGCGGCATCGGCCGAACCAGCCGATTGATATTGCGTCTCCAGGCCGGCAACCATGCTCGACTGGTAAGCAGCAACTTCAGCCTTGGACGGCTGCACATATTCCGCAATGAAAGTCGTGCCGCGGATACCGATGGTCGCCGTCGGCGTGTTGAGGCCGAATCGCTCCTTGTTGCGTTTTCCGAGCAGGCCGGTGATCGAACGCAGGCCGCCTTTCAGGAGGCTGAAGATGGCACTGTCGCCTTCCGGCTTGGTCGCTTCGTAGGAAAAATTCTCGATCTTGAATTGGGTATTCGGACGCAAGGTGATTTCGCCGTTATCGATGAACTTGATGCGGGCATAGGTGCCCTTTTCGGTCACGAGCGTGTCGCCCTGTTCCACCGTCGATTGCGGCGCCAAAACCTTGATGGTGCCATCCATGCGACGCGCCACCAGCGGGCCGCTCACGTCTGTCACCGTGCCGACAACCTGCGCGGCGTCCGCCGTTGCTGCCAGGGCAATTGCGGCGAACGCCGCAACCGCCAGCCGCGTCAGACCACGCGACTTAGTTGCAATAGAGTTTGCCTGGATTGCCATTATTTGGTACTCCTGTATCAAAGGTAACTGAAGTCACGACATAACCGACGGGCAAGTGCCAGCCATTGGGCCTGCCCTGTAGGCCGCCATTCAATAGCGAATCGTCGATATAGTCGATCTCGACGATGTGCGCGATAAACTGGTTGAAATCCGTCGGCGTCGGCGTCGGCGTCGGCGTTGGCGTTGGCGTTGGCGTCGGCGTTGGCGTTGGCGTTGGCGTTGGCGTTGGCGTCGGTGTCGGTGTCGGTGTCGGTGTCGGTGTCGGTGTTGGCGTTGGCGTCGGTGTCGGTGTTGGCGTCGGCGTTGGCGTTGGCGTTGGCGTTGGCGTTGGCGTCGGTGTTGGCGTCGGTGTTGGCGTCGGTGTTGGCGTCGGTGTTGGTGTCGGCGTCGGTGTTGGTGTCGGCGTCGGTGCCGGCGGATGGTAGGTCGGCGTCTTGCTATAGCTTGCGCTCAGATCGGAGAAATTCGAATAGGCCAGGGCCCATAAGTCAATCGAGCTTGCGGTAATAGTCGACAAGCCAACGTGCAGATTCGACGATGTGCTGTTGGTCACCGGCGTGGCACTGCCGGTCTGCGTAAAGCCGGCGTAAAGATTCAGTGGGCCGCCGATGGTGAAGGTTTGACCACTGCCTATCGTCAGGGCACCCGCAGACACGAGCGTCATCGACGTGGCGGCGAAATCGGTGCCGCCGCTACCGATGAAATTCGGAATGTTCAACGCCCCTGCCGTATTGACGTCGACCGTGCCACCGGTGGAATACAGTTCATTGACGGTCAAGGCAGAGGTGTTGCTGTTACTGATATAAATATCCGTTGCAGACGGCACGGTGAGCGAACTGACGTTGGTCAACAGCGGCGATATGGAAGTTCCGATCGAGTAGGCACTGATCGTCAATAGCCCGGCGGAGATGAGGCCGGTGCCGCCGGAGCCTTGGTACACGCCACCAGTCGAGGAGATGTAGGTGTAGGCGCTGCCTGAATTGACCGGTGCATCAATTGTAATATTGCCACCGGACAAAGAAGTCAGACTAATGCCGTAGTTATTTGTGGCAATTCCGGCCAGCGCAGGCACCAGGTTACCGCTGCCACCGAAGCCGGTACCCACAGCCGGTACGGAACCGACCGTGAAGTCCTGTGCATTGACGAACGTGAACTTGCCGCCACCGGCGTATCCCGCCACGGTTTTAACTGCATTGCCGGAATAATTCAATGTAACGTAACCCGTGGCCGAACTCGCCGACAGTGCATTGGCCGTGATGCTTGGTCCGGGCACGCTGGTATTCTGCCAAATGTGGCCACCTGCCGAAGCAAGCGCAACTGTGCCGCTGGCAGAAATTGGCCCGTAAAGATCGATATTCCCGCCCGCGCTCAAACCAACGTCGCCACTCGATGTAGTGATTGCACTCGTACCGACCGTGATCGATTCGGAGCTGGACGCGGTGTTAGTGGAAATATAAATACTTCCACCGTTGTTCTGGGTGATGCCGGCGATGAATAATGGTTGCCCCGAGTTGGATACAACGGCATCACCGCCGCCGGTGCCGCTATGGCCATTGGTGATGGTCAGGGTTCCCACCGAGGTAACCAGCGGTGTCGCCAGGGAACCCACGCCACTGTAGGCTGTCAACGTCAACGATGCGCCGGTAATCGCCGCGCCGCCTGTCGAGCTGATGCTGCCATAGTTCGAACTCAGGTTGACGCCGTATGCGTTGTGCGCCGTGATTCCGGTCTGGCTGGCAATGAACGTGCCCACAGGCGCCACATAGCCAACCGCGATGTTGCCTGAGTTGGTAAAAGTAAAATTCCCCGCGATGGCGCCGGCGCCGGATTGCCCCGCGATTGCGCCGACCGAATTGTTCGCCGTAAGGTTGACGTCGCCATTGGCATAGGCTGACAAGCCACTTGCCGTAATTGTCCCTGCACTCGACTGGTGAATATAACCACCTGTCGAACTAAGCCCAACATTGCCACTCGACGCCTGGATCGGATTGGCGAGGTAGATGCTGCCGGTATTTTGCAAGCCGATATTGCCGCTGCTCGACGTAATGCCGTTCTGCTGGCCGATGAAACTCGAATTGGCGAGGCTCACAGAGCCGATGACCATGGTGCCGACGTTGTTGTTGACCGTGAAGTCGCCGCTGGATTGGCCCGCGATCACGCCAATGGCGTTGGTGGCATTGGGCAAGGACACGTAGCCGCCCGGCGCGCTGAGAGAGAGCGCACTTGCCTCAATGATGCCGCCGGAACCCGCCGATATGTTGCCGCTCGTCGTCTTCAAACCCACGGTATAGGCGCCGTTGTGGATCGGCCCGTTGATGGTAATGCCCGTAGCCGCAACCAGGCCAACTTCCGCGCCTGGATTGCCGTTGTTTTGCGTAATGCCGCCGGTATCGATGGTCAGCGCACTATCGGAACTGAGATATATCCGGCCGAGCGATCCTGAACTGGTTTGCGTGATGTTCGAAAGCGTGACCGGACCGCCGGTATTGGCAATGACGATGTCGCCGCCGCCCGTGGCCGCGCCGTTGGTGACAGAGAGTGTGCCGACCGAGGTCGCCAGTGGGCTGAATATCGAACCGACCCCGGAGCCTGATGTGATCGTCAGTGACGGTCCGGTGATCGAGGAGCCGCTCGAAGTGGACACCGAGCCGCCGGCATTCAAGGTTACGCCTGCCGAACCGAGGGCGGTGATGCCGTTGACGACGCCCTCGTTCCCGCTCACACTGCCGACGACGACGTTGTCGTTGGTCGAGAATTGGAAGCCGGTGACGGCATCGCCTGCCGACCCGGCCAATGTCCCGACAATATTGCCGCCGCTGGTCAATTGAACATAGCCCCCGGCCTTGGCTGAAAGCGATGCAACGTTGACCGACGCAGCCTGGGTAATGTTGCCGGATGTCGCGATCAATTCCAGGGTACCCGATGGCGCCAATATGCTGCCGTTGATGTTGACGTTGGCTGATGCCGCCAACGTCAGGGTATTGGAAGTATTCCAATTCAGGTTGTTGCTGGTAACAGTCACCGATCCGCCGCCACCGGCACCAGCTTCGACGATCACATTGGCGCTGGCCAACTGCGCATTGAGGCTGGCTGCCGTAACGTCGGAATTGGCACCAGATGTATACGAAACCGGGTTGATGCCCGTGGGGGAAATCGCCGCACCGCCGGTATCGTCGACCGTAACGGTATAGGGGTCAAGCAGCAGGTTGCCGGTTTTACCTTTGGCTGCAGTCACGTTGACATTGCCGCGGAAATCGAGGTAGTTCTTGCCCGAGGTCTCGACGTAACCGCCGTTGCCGCCCTGCGTACCGCCCTTGGCCGAAATATCGCCGTACATATAGGTTGCAACATTGGACCATAACGCTACTTTGCCGCCGTCGCCATGTTGTAATGCGTCGGCCGAAATGGAGGTATTGGCTCCGAGATAAGTCCGCGTGGAGTTCACCACTGCGGCATTGCCGCCGTGGAAATCGCCGCCGACCAGCACCGTACCGCCGCCGCTTTGTCCGCTGGCATCGACCTTGGCGTTGTCTGTCAATGTAACTTGCGGGCCCAGCAAATACACGGTTCCGCCATCACCGGCACCGTTTGCCGATGTCTTGCTGTCGCCGGACAATGTCGTGGACACGCTCGATTTGAACACCACCTTGCCGTCTTGCCCGACAACCGCGCTATCGGCATTGACGATGCCGGCCTGATTGACCAGCGCGCCGTAAATGCCGATCTTGCCGCCTTGCGCCACAACGCTGCCAAGGTTCAAGGCCTGATCGCTCGGGGCGCTGATCACTACCTGGACATTAGGGTCACCGCCGTCGACCAGTTGCACGCTGTGACCCGCTGCCAGCATCACTTCGCCCTGCGGCGACGTGATGATGCCGCTGTTTTTCACTTGCGGCGCGATCAAATAGACTTG
>DATBQE010000125.1:0-7839 GCA_036561005.1 Burkholderiaceae bacterium
ATTCAGACCGTTTAGGGCAGGCAAAAACAATTTTGCCTGCCGGGCTGCCGCATTCCGCCCGGCGGGTTCCGTTCGCACCTCAACATCACGCAACGAATACAAGGAGTCATCTCATGGCATTAGGAGACGGTATCAGAAGAAACATTGCGCACGTCGACCCGGCAGAACGGGCGATGTTTCGCGACGCAATCATCGAAATGCATCATCGCTACTTTCCCGGCAGTCCGAGCGATACACCGCCCGGCGGTGTGAGCTGGTGGTTCAAGCAGGATGAAATCCATCAGGCGACACATGTCCACGGCGGCCCGGAGTTTCTGCCGTGGCACCGGGAAATCACCAATCGCTTCGAGGCACTATTGCGTGAAATCAATCCGCAGTTGTCGCTGCACTACTGGGATTTCAAGGAAGACCCGCGCAATATACCGAACGGCAATATCGGCGGGGGTGCGACCGGCATGGTGAGTCTGTTTGACGCGAATTTCATGGGGTCGCCGGGCGTCCATTCCGCTGCCGGCGCCCCTGCCGGCGACCCGTGGCTCACCGCAAAATTCTATGACCCGCTGGCCGGCACGCCAGGCCACCCGGGTGATCGCGACAATACGGATAGCCCCAACGATCCGCCATCCACCATTACACGCACCCTTGGCCCGCTTGCACCCGGCGCTTCGCCGGCACCTTATATCACGCTGGCAGAGGAGAACGCGCTGTTCACGTTGGTCAACACCAGCTACGGCCCTGGGCTTGCCTCCAACGATAATCAGGATCCGGCATTCAACGCAATCGTTCCGAATTTTTTCCGCACACGACTGGAGCAGATGCACAATCTTGCGCATGTCTACTTCGGCAATGTGAGCCCGCATATTGCGTTCCGCGACCCGTGGGTGTTTTTGCTGCACTCGAACGTCGACCGTCTTTTCGCCATGTGGCAATGCGACCCTGCGCATCCGGAAAGGCTGGACCCGAATATGGTCTACGGCTCGGAATCGAACCTGGCTGTCTCGGTAAATTTCTTCGGCATGGTCTCGAATCAGAATTTGACCGATAACGTTGAGCCATGGAGTAGCGGGCACGGCGAATTTGCCGACATCCGTCCGTGGGAGCCTACCCATGAAAACCAGGGCTCGCCGCATACCTTTCACGATTTGATTGTTGTCGCGCCGCCGTGTTACGACACCCTGCCGATCACGGTGCGCATCGTCGCATCGGAAAATCCCGGTAACGTGATCAATTTCAATGATGTGCCCCAGGGAGAAACTGCATCGCGCGCTGCGGTGTTTGAAATATTCGCCTGCAGCGACATCACACTCACAGTCAAGATGGGAGGCGAGCCAACGCCCCCTTATTCTGTCGCAATGCCACCTGGCTCCACTGTCATGGTTCCCCATGGCGCGCACCAGATGCAAGTGGCGCGCTTATGGTTCCAATTCACGGGCACCGCGCCGGGCGTTGCGCCAACCGGCTCGGTGACGATTCACTGCGTGGAGACCAATCAGGATTTCGTGTTCTCCCTGCACGCCAACAGCATACCTCGCATCAAGGTTGCCGTCATGCTGGTGCTCGATCAATCGGGCAGCATGGGTTGGCTGGCCGGCACCGATTCCACCACAAAGCGGATCGACGTACTGCATCAGGCGGCGACCAACTTCGTGCAACTGGTGCAAGCCAATAACGGCGTTGGAATGGTGAGTTTCGACCAGGCAGCGTATCCCGGAATTGGCGTCAACATGCTCGACGGTACCATGAGCGATCCACACCTGATGCCGACCATCAACGCGATCAACAACCTGCAGCCGCAAGGTGCCACCTCGATCGGCAACGGTATCGCACTCGGGCGGACGACACTTAATCCGGTCGGGGGCTACGACAAGAAAGCCATGATCGTGTTCACGGATGGCCTGGAAAACACCGCGCAATATATTGCCGATGTCATGGGCAGCCTCGATGCGCAGACTTTTGCCATTGGCCTTGGCACGGCACAACAGGTCAGCGCCGGTGCATTGAATGCAATCACCAGCCACACCGGCGGCTACGTATTGCTCAGCGGACCGCTCAGCCCGGCCATTGACGATCAGTTCCGGTTGCAAAAGTACTTCCTGCAAGTACTCGCCGGCGTATCCAACAATAGCGTCGTGACGGATCCGAACGGTACGCTGTTCCCCGGAGTCCGGGTGCGCATACCGTTCCAGTTGAGCGAAGCCGACATCGACACGACGGCAATCCTTCTCACAGACCATCCGGGCGCGAACTTCCTGATCGAAACACCCGAGGGCAAGATCATGACGCCGGCAACTGCCGCAGGACTGGGCGCCGTCTACGTGGTGGGCACCAACATGAGTTACTACCGCTTCACCCTGCCGCTGGCGCTTGGCGGCGTGGCTGCACGCCAAGGGACATGGTATGCCATTCTTGAATATGGCTCCGAGCAGTTCCCGAAGACGCCGACCTTCGCCACCGGGCCCAAGGCAAGCTACGGTCGCGGTATTCGTTACAGCTTCAGCGCGCACGCTTACACCAACCTGCGCATGACGGCGAAGATCGCCCAAAACAGCCTGCAGCCGGGCGCGAAGCTGACAATTTCGGCTGCCCTGACGGAATATGGGATTCCGGTTGAACATCGTGCCGGGATCCGCGCAGAAGTCGAGTTACCGGACAATACCCGCGAGACGTTGGCGCTGTCGGAAATCGGCGGTGGGCGATTCCAGCTCGGCATGACGGCAAATCTCGAAGGTGTTTACCGCCTCCGTCTGGTCGCCAACGGTGTAACGCAACGCGGCATACCGTTCACGCGAGAACACCTGCTTTCCGCGACAGCAATTCTCGGAGGCGACAATCCGCTGCCCACGGCTGGACCGCACACAAAAGGCCACGACCAGAACCTGTGCAGATTGATTGACTGCCTATTGGGGCCGAAATCGCTGGGTACATTCTTGACGCAGCACGGCATCGATACGAATTCTGTACGGTCCTGTGTCGATTTCTGGTGCAAGGCCAGCCTTGCTGGGCCGACACCGCAGGAACTCGCCGAACGAGAAGGCACCAGCAACCCAGGAGGCTGAACTCCTCGCGCACGAGCGACGTGCCGGTCAATATAACGCCGGCCGGCACGTCGGTTTCAACGTGCATCATGCTTTGACTGCGCGAGCCCCTGCCCTCTAGAATCAACCGCGCGAGCGGGGCGCGCGCGCCCTTACAATTTTTTCGACAGCGTCTTCGCGCCACCCTCATCGGTCGCCTTCACAACCAACGCCTGCTTGCCATCGAGCGTAATATTAATCGTCGGATTTTCCGGCGTAACGTCGGTGTTTACCGCCGGGGTCGAACCGGAGACGGTAACATGTGCCTTCGCCACACCGGCCGGCAGCGTGATCGTGATCGTGTAGGTACCTGCTGCCGGAAGATTGCTGCCTGAGTAAGTCACCGCTCCTGTGCCATCGGTCATTCGCGACGCGGAGCACTCGCTATTGCTTGCCATGCTGCGCGCGGCACAACCGCCTCCTGGGTTCTTACCCAACTTGACGTCAATGCCCTTCAATGGCGCACCGGCAAGGGCTGCGCCAGTGGCACTGGCAAGTCCGACGGCGAGGATGGTGCTGATGAAAAATGCCTTGGTCACGATATCTTCTCCTTAGAGCCTGTTGATGATCAATTTGATATTCCCGTTCGAGCGAAGAGGGATGCAGTGCAAGGCGCGCGGTTCAGGGTGGCCCCCTGAGCAAGCGCCGCAACGCCGCAATGTGCCCTTTTCGCTCGAACCCGACGGGCAGTCGGGTCGCCGCGCCTTGCATTCGACCGGTTTCGGGCGGGCGGCGATCCGACTGCAGGCATATCAAATAGATCATAAACAGGCTCTTGATACAGCAAGACGCAAATTTGAGTCCAAATGGCCACCCCACATTTGGCGTAGCGTATTGTGCCTTGCGGAAGAATTGCAGGCGGGACGCCGCGTGGAAGGGTTGTCAATCTTATCGCAGATTGATGTCCATGTCGAATCATGAAACAGGGGACGCTAGGAGTCTGCGCGGCAGAACGAGTCGAAGCGAAATGGGTGGGAAAAGGGCACAATTTGGCCTCGCTTTTGAGGACTGTAGCCGTAGCTACAGCCGGAAAAACGGGGGCGAAGTGGGACTTTTCTCCATCCATTGCAGCCGACTCGCTTCTGCCGCGCAGACTCCGAGACCCACGGGGAATTTCAATCGCGATCCGGTGCACCGAGCGGGAAGAAGTGGCGATAGGGCCGCGCCTCATCGATGGTGCGCGCTACCGATGGCCTTGCGTTTAGGCGTTGGCGATAGGCGCGCACGTTGGGGAATGCCTCGCCGATGGGGTGCACCCAGTCGGCATAGAACAAGGCCGGGGCGGCAGAGCAGTCGGCCAGGGTGAAGGCGGCGCCGGCTGACCATTCGCGCCCGGCCATGTGCTGCTCCAGCCAGGCATAGGCGCGGTCGAGGTTGGCGCGCGCTTGGGCTACTGTGTTGGGGTCGCGGTTTTCGCCGCGCAGTGCGTCGGAGACGATGGCTTGCATGGGCGCCTGCACGTAGTTGTCGAAGAAACGGTCGGCGAAACGGACATCGAGCGCTGCCGTTGCATCAAGCGGAAGCAGCCGCGCCGCGCCAGGATGATGCAGGTCCAGGTATTCCACGATGATGGTCGATTCGATCACCGTCTTTTCACCGTCGCTGAGAACGGGGAATTTTTTGAAGGGCCAAAGCCGTTCGAGTTCGGCCGCCGAGTCGGCATTGCCGAGGTCAATCTGCCTGTAAGCGAACGGCGTGTTGTTTTCGTAGAGCGCGATCGTCACCTTCCAGCAATATGAGGCGAATGGGTGCGCGTAGAGAGTCAGTGCCATGGCAGGTGCTCCAGGTGGTTTGCATGCGAGGGTCGATCGTATGCTATACGCCCCTGTGTCAGCTTGCAAGCGGGCATTCTCACTGCACGAATGCAACTGTTACCGGCAAGAATGTGCAAAGGCTTGGCACCCCTCTACCCTGGTGCCGGCGCGGCAAAGAGTAGAGGGGAAATTGGTGGGGTAGAACGGACGGGCGAAGAACGAATTCCAGGGCCCAGGCAGCGAACCGGACCCGTTGATCCAAGCTTGGATCCGAATTTCTTCCCATGCACATGTAACCGTCAGGGCTTCATCGCCAGAATGCTGCTGGCGCGTTTGTCGGCCGCTTCGGCGTCTGACGTATGGCCCAGCGCCGTTTCAACCTTGGCGAGGTTGGCCAGCGTGACTGCCACATTCGGATGCGTCGGGCCCAGCGTTTTTTCATAGATGGCCAGGGCGCGCGTGACGAGCGGTTCGGCTTGCGCGAAATTGCCGTCCATGCCGAGCAGGATTGCCAGCTCGTTGAGGCGGGCGGCAACGTCGGGGTTGTCGGGCCCGAGATTTCTTTCGGTAATCGCAAGCGAGCGCCTGACGTAGGTTTGCGCCTGGGCGAACTGGCGTTGCGCGCGGCTGATCTTGGAAAGGTTATTCAGGCAAGCGGCCACGCTTTGATCGTTCGGCCCCTGGGTTTTTTCGAAGATATCGAGCGCACGCGTTGCCAGTGGTTCGGCTGCTGCATATTGTTTTTGCGCGACATAAAGCGTTGCCAAAGCGTTCAACGTAGCGCCGGTTTCCGGCCGGGTGGTGCCGAACACCTTCTCTTGAATTGCAAGGGCGCGCTGGTAGAGCGGTTCGGCCTGCGTGAACTGATTTTGCGCACGATACAGGTCAGCCAGCTTCACCAGTACGTTGCCGACCTCGGCATGTTCCGGGCCGAACGCCGCTTCGCGCAACGCCAGCGCACGTTGGTACAGCCTTTCGGCCTGCGGTAGCTGGTTGTAGCCGGCGTAGATGCCGGCTATTTGGTAGAGGATTGCCGCCGCGTCGATGTGGCTGCTGCCTGCGGATTTGTCGTTGATGCCCTGGGCGCGCTTGAACAAGGCGTCGGCCTGGTCGTTTTGCTCGCCGGCGAGAAACAGGGCGCCCATTTTCACCAGATCGCCGGCGATGTTGGGGTGGCTTTGTCCGTAGGATTTTTCGGTTGCGGCGGCGGCGCGACGATAGTATTGCAGCGCGTCGGCGAATTGGCCTTGCGCGCATCGGGCATCGGCAATGTTCGAGAGACTGGCGCCGAGCGAAGCATCGTTTTTGCGCTGCGCCAGCTCGAGTTCATGTTGGGCAAGCGGCAGGGCCTCGTCGAACTTCCCTGCCTGCATCAAATCCCTGTATTGCGTGTTGAGGTTCATCCATTCCGCATCCGGCACTTTTTGTGCTTGCGAAATCGGTGAGACCAGGGAGAGAACCATGGTCAAGATGAAAAGTTTTCCGGCTGCGTTCATAGGTCCCCCAAGATGCGCCGGGCTCGATGTCTTCGCTTGCCTATTGCCCGGCAAACAGGGAATCGGGCCGCATGACGCGCAGGTTATGTGTCCAGAATCCGCTGCGCAAGCCGTGCGCTGCGGCGGAACGGCGAACGAGGGTGGACACGTCCCTCGCCGCACTAACCACTATTTCTCACGCTTGCCGATGCCGGCCCTCTTGTCGGGACCGGCATCGGGCCGGCGTTCCTGCTGAAAAACCAATCACAGTCCCAGGTCTTTGACGAACTCGTTGGTGTAGGTCAGGCCGGTGTCGTAGTACAGCGCCCAGAAGTGCAAGCCGCCCAAACCGTTGGCCTTGGCCCAGTTCGACAGGATATCGACATCGCCCAGGGTGAAGTTTTCCCCTGCGGAGTTGACGGTGCCGTAGGACGGCGTGATTTCGATCTGGCTGTACGGCACGCCGTAGTAGCCGTGCACGTCCATCGCCACCTGGATTGCCGATTGGCCCATTTCACACTGGCCGCCGCTGACCACGCAGTATGCCGAGCTGGCGGTGCCGTAATACATCGCCATCGGGTTGATGTAATACTTCGTCAGCCCTTGCGCCTTGATCGACGCCATCACCATGGTGCTGGTGCTGCCGGCCGGGAACGGGTTGGGCGAGGCAGCACCCAGATCGGTCGCCACCGCCGCGCCGTTGTTGGGCGCCCAGGTCGGCAAGGTGAACGAGAAGCGCATGTTCGGGTACTTGGTTTGTGCAACCTTCACGCGCGCCACCAAAGCGTCGATGATCGCCTGGCTCTGGCCGTCTTCGATATCGAAATCGATGCCGACCATGTTGGCCGAGTAGTAGGTGTTGATGAAGGTCTGGAAGCCCGCATCCGATCCGCACGTGAACACGCCAGACTGGCCGCCGGTGGAGAGGATATATTTCTTGCCGGCGTTGACGAAGGCTTGCACATTCGAGGCTTCGAGCGCGGGGCTGATGCCGGCCCAGGTTTCCGAACCGCACTCGCCGGTGGCGAAGGCCCAGGTCAGCGTGGTGTTATGCGCCGGCATGGCCTGCGTCACAGGCAAGGAAGTACCGGTCACCGTGGTTTGGATCGCACCCGTGTTCCAGTTGGCATTGTTCGTCACGTCCTGGTATTGGCTGAACACAAAGCCGGTCGGCGTAGGCGTTGGTGTCGGCGTTGGTGTCGGCGTAGGCGTCGGCGTGGGTGTCGGTGTCGGAGTGGGTGTCGGCGTCGGTGTCGGCGTCGAACCGCACGGAGCACCCTTTACCCACGGCTGCCCGCTGCCCGACGCCCCATTGTTGGTCGACGGATTACTGCCTTGCGACCAGAATGCTGCCGTGTAATTGACGCCGCCGTAGCTGACTGTTGCACCGGTATTGTATTGATTTGTCGATACCCAAGCCACATAGCAACCGGGGCCAGGCGTTGGCGTTGGCGTTGGCGTGGGGGTGGGCGTTGGAGTCGGAGTAGGCGTCGGCGTCGGGGTAGGCGTTGGCGTTGGAGTCGGCGTCGGCGTCGG
>DATBQE010000126.1:0-18322 GCA_036561005.1 Burkholderiaceae bacterium
TAGGGGCCGATCAGGGATAAAACCTGGTAGCAGCCGCGTGCCAGTGCATCGGCAATTGCCTGCTGCTCGGTATATTTTCGCGGATTGCGCACATACTCGTAGGACAGCCAGTAAGTCGCCACAACCACCATGTTGGTTGCCAGCGCGTCGATCTCCAGATCGGTCGCTTCCAATGCGTCGCTGCTGCGCAAGCCGTCGCACAACTGTTTGGCAACCTTGATCTTGTGCGCGAGGATCTGCTTGAAGTGCAGTTCGAGCTTGCGGTTGCGCGACAGCAGGTCGTTCAGGTCGCGGTAAAAGAAGCGGTAACGCCACACCAGTTCGAACATCAGGTGCAGGTAGAGCCACACGTCTTCGATATTCGGACGGCGGTCTGCCGGCACGGCCAGCATGCGCTCGATCTCGCCTTCAAACTGGACGAAGATCGAATTGACGATATCGTCCTTGTTGCGGAAATGGTAGTAGAGGTTGCCGGGCGAGATATTCATCTCCTCCGAAATCACGGTGGTCGTGATATTCGGCTCGCCGAACTCGTTGAACAATCGCAGCGATAATTCCAGAATGCGTTCACGGGTGCGGCGGGGAGCTTTTTGTTGCATCTTCTCTCTCGGCTTGGACGGTGGTTTTTGCCAGCATATCATGCGAGGCTTGTTGAAACACTATCCGCTCGCGACTTTCAACTTGTGTTCCAGTTCGTCGAGTGTTTTTTTCAGTTTATGGATGCCGTAGCGGTCTCTCGACGTGGAGGGCGGCATGCCGACCAGCGAAAGACTCCTGTCGCGTAAAACCGACAGTTTCAGGTGCATGCCGTGCCGTGCCAGTTTGGCGTCGATTTCTACGCGGTTCTTCCACAACAGCGCGCGTGTTCGCTGGTAAGCGTTTTCACACATGCGCCGCCGGTTGGCAGTGGAAAACAGGTTCGTGAAAAACATTTCGGCATCTTCCTCGTCCGGTTCGAATAACAGGATGTCGGAATCCGGGTAGGTGACGGCATAGCCATTGATGCCGCGCGCCACGCGCGAGTGGATGATGGCGCGCAAGGCCTGCGACAGCACGGTGAGTAATCCACCCTGGCTGAGTTTGCCCGGACCGTGCGCGATTTTTGCATTGTAGGGCACGATGGGATTGACGCAAAACAGCAGGTCCACACCGTGTTCGAGCGCAATCGATGCATGCAGAGTCTTGCGCAGCACGCCGTCAATGACATGGCGGCCATTGATTTCGACCGGCGGAAACAGGCCCGGCACGGCGGCGCTGGCTTGTGCGGCGCGGGAAATCGGCACATCGTCGAAGCCTGGCTGGCCATAGCGTATCGATTCGCCCGAGTCGAGGTCGGTGGCGACCAGCACCAGACGATGGCGCAATTGTCGGAAATCGTTGGTTCGCCCCGGCTGATTGAACGTGTGGCTCAGAAATTGGTTGATGCCTTCACCGGAAAGGAATCCGGCCGGCAAAGCCTGTTTGATGCGCTCGAATGAATTGGCCACGCTGCGCCCGCCGCCGCCGCGCGCATAGTGAAACAGCGATCCCGCGATCAAGCCCGGCAGCGAACCGACGCGCTTGCGCAGTTCCGCCCATGCCGGTTTCAATAGTAGTTCAGGCTTGAACAATGTCGCGCCGCCATGCTCCGCATCGCTTTCAATGAAAAGCTTGCACATTTCATGCGGTGTGACGCCGTTGGCAAGGCCTGCTGCAATGATGCCGCCGGCACTGATGCCGACGTAGATGTCGGCTTCGTTCAGATCCAGCCCGGCAATGGCTTCTTCAAGGGCTGCCAATGCCCCGATTTCATACACTGCCCCAAGCGGACCGCCGCCGGCCAATACGACGCCGAAGCGCCCCTGACTGGCGCGCAGCGCAGGCAGGCCCGCCCTAGGGGCGCGCCTGCGGCTTCCGGCATCGTTGGTATTGAGGGCGTGAATCTTGGTTGGCATGGTTTTGACCGAGCAATATACTGAAACGATGGTGCGCAGACGTAAAAATGGGCCTGTGCGCCGCACAAGCCCATTCGCTTTCCAGACGCGAGCCTATTGCGGCGTGGCGCGCATTTACTCCGCAGCACCATTCGGCGTGGAACCTGGCGCGATCACGGCAGTGGTCGCCGTGGCGTTGGCAGGTTTCATTGCAGCTTTCTTGGCAGCCGGCTTTTTGGCTGTCGGCTTCTTCGCGGCAGGCGCCTTGACGGCTGCGGGCTTGCTTGCAACCTTCTTCACTGCGGCTTTTGGCGAGGCCTTGGCAGCAGTTTTCGGCGCTGCCTTGGCAGGCACAGCCGCTTTCTTGGCTGCAGGCTTCTTCGCAGCCGGCTTTGGCGTTTCCTTGACGGCAGTTGGTTTCTTGCCCGACAGCGCGGTCACGGCCTTGCTCAATTCCTCAACCTGCTTGGTCAATGCCGCAATATCCTTCTTGGTCGGCACACCCAGGCTTTGGAGCGAACGCGACACGCGCTCTTCGAATACCTGCTCCAACTTGTCCCATGAACCTGAAGCCTGCTTGCTGACGTTGTCTGCCATTTTCGTCACCGTATCGGTTACGCCGGAAACCTTGTTCTCGGCTAGTTTTTGTGTGCGTTTTTGCAGGTCTGTGCCTTCCTTGACCAGTTTGGCAAAAACCTTGCCGCCTTCTTCCTGTGCCTTGGCAAAGGCGCCCAGACCCGCCTGCCAGATCTGCTGTGCAGAGGTCCGCACTGCTTCTGCCAGTTGCTTGTCGTCAGATTTTGCCAATGTCTTCAATTTCTTTACCATGCTGTTCTCCGTGTCGAACATTCACTAAACAACGCCCGGACCGAATAATCCCGAGCAAGGGACAGCGTGTCGATTTGCGGGGAAATTGTGTGTAAACAGTTCGATTCGACCATGGTGCGCTGCGATACTGCACGCACTACAACTCATCGGACGGACAAAATTTCCCGGCAAAGCGGAACGCCGTAGACCATAAACTGCTTCAAGAATACTACTTCTGCCTTACATTCATAGTGTAGTCCGTAAAAATAGAACGCGGTTTCTAATCCCGCGACCCCGTTCGGCACAACACTGTGATCGTCGGTGCTTGCCAAGCGCCGTTGAGCCTGCAATCATACATATTGGGTTGAAGTATCTACAAAACAATACGCAAAGGAGACACCATGCAGTATTTCGTAACGGGCGCGACCGGTTTCATCGGCAAACGACTGGTCAAGAAACTCTTGGCCCGTAAAGGCAGCATTGTCTACTTTCTCATGCGTGAAGCCAGCCGCGACAAAGTGCCGGCCCTGCTCGAATATTGGGGTGTCGCCAAGACCCGTGCGATTCCGGTATTTGGCGATTTGCGCGAAACCAAACTCGGCGTGTCGAAAGACGATCTCAAACTTCTGTCGAAAAATGTCGACCACTTCTTCCATCTCGCAGCCGTGTATGACCTGAAGGCCGATGCCGACGAGCAGATGGCAGTCAACGTTGAAGGCACGCGCAACACGGTGGCACTGGCCAATGCGATTGGTGCGAAGTGCCTGCATCACGTCAGCTCGATCGCCGCCGCCGGCCTGTACGAAGGCATTTTCCGCGAAGACATGTTCGACGAGGCGGAAAACCTCGATCATCCGTATTTCGCCACCAAGCACGAATCGGAAAAAATCGTGCGCAACGAGGCCAAGGTGCCGTTCCGCATTTACCGCCCGGGCATGGTGGTCGGCGATTCCAAGACCGGGGAAATGGACAAGATCGACGGCCCCTATTATTTCTTCAAGCTGATCCAGCGCATACGCCAGATGCTGCCGCCCTGGATGCCGATGATCGGTCTCGAAGGCGGGCGCATCAATATCGTGCCGGTCGACTACGTGGTCAACGCCATGGATTTCATCGCGCACCAGGAGAAATTGAACGGCCGCTGTTTCCACCTGACCGATCCCGAGCCGATGCGTGTCGGCGACGTGCTCAATACCTTTGCGCGTGCGGCCCACGCGCCGACCATGAGCCTGCGCATCAATGCCGCCTTGCTCGGGTTTATCCCGAAATCGGTCAAGAAAGGCATGATGTCGCTCACGCCGGTGCGCCGCGTGCGCGCTGCCATCATGAAAGACCTCGGCCTGCCGGACGACTTGATGCAATTCGTCAATTACCCAACGCGCTTCGACAATCGCGATACCTTTAACGCGCTCAAGGGCAGCGGTATTTCGTGCCCGCGCCTGGACGATTATGCCGACCGCATCTGGGACTATTGGGAACGAAATCTCGATCCGGCACTGTTCATCGACCACACCTTGCGCGGCCAGGTCGCAGGCAAAGTGGTGTTGGTCACGGGCGGTTCTTCCGGCATCGGCCTGGCGGCTGCGCACAAGATTGCCGAAGCCGGCGCTGTGACCATCATCTGCGGGCGCGATGAAGACAAGCTGGCCGAAGCGAAAAAGGAAATCAAGGCGCGCGGCTTCGACGTCATCACTTACGGCGTCGACGTGGCCGACATGGCCGATTGCGACCGTTTCGTACAACTGCTGCTGGAAAACCACGGCGGGGTTGATGTGCTGGTTAACAATGCCGGGCGCTCGATCCGGCGCGGTATCGAATCGAGCTATGATCGCTTCCACGATTTCGAACGCACCATGCAGCTTAATTATTTCGGCGCGCTGCGCCTGACCATGGGTCTGTTGCCGAAAATGATCGAGCGCAAGCGCGGCCAGGTGATCAATATTTCTTCCATTGGCGTGCTGACCAATGCGCCGCGCTTCTCGGCTTACGTCGCTTCCAAGGCCGCACTCGATGCCTGGACCCGCTGTGCCGCATCCGAATTTGCCGACATCGGCATCAAGTTCACCACCATTAACATGCCGCTGGTGCGTACGCCGATGATCGCGCCGACCAAAATCTATCAAAACGTGCCGACCCTGTCGCCGGAAGATGCAGCTGATTTGATTGCTCAGGCCATCGTCTACAAGCCGGTGCGCATCGCCACCCGCCTCGGTATTCTGGGTGAAGTGGTGCACGCACTGGTGCCGCGCGTGGCGCAGATCGTGATGAACACGAGTTTCCGCATGTTCCCCGACTCCGACGCCGCCAAGACCAAGGACGGTGAAAAGAAGGCGCTGGGCATGAATGCAGATCAAATGGCATTACAGCAACTGCTGCGCGGTATTCATTTTTAAGCGATACTGCCTCGATAGTGAATGCAGTCCTGCACCGATGGCGATTTGCCATCGGTGCGGCTGAGCCGAAGGGAGCGCAATGGGTGTCGAAGATAAAACCGCTGAACCAGCGACTAACGGGGGTGCCAACCTGGTCGCACAATGGGCCGCCTCGGGCGTCAGCATCCTCAACGGCGTCTTTGGCGACTATTTGCACAAGCACCAGAATGGCCTCGCGATCGACATGGCGTTCATGCTGCGCGACAAGCCGCTGGTGCTCAACAAGGAAGCATTGCGCGCCGCCTTCCCCGAGACCGACGGCAGGTTGTGCCTGTTTTTGCACGGCTTGTGCTGCAGCGAACATATCTGGAACTTGCCCGGCGATGGGGCCGAGACATCCTATGGCACGCTATTGCACACGGAACTCGGTTATACACCGCTGTTCCTGCGCTATAACTCCGGCACGCCGATTGCAGAAAACGGCGCGCAATTTGCCAAGCTGCTCGATGGACTGGTCGCGGCATTTCCCGTCCCAATAACAGAAATCGTGTTGGTCGGCCACAGCATGGGTGGCCTGGTGATCCGAAGTGCGTGCACGCATGCGCCCGGCGCCTGGCTCGATCACGTCAGCAAGGCCATTTATCTCGGCACGCCGCATGAAGGCGCGGACCTGGAAAAATTTGCCCACGCCACGGCGGGCATTCTTGCTGCCGTGCCGAACCAGGTGACGCGCCTGATCGGCGATGTGCTCAATCTGCGCAGTGAAGGCATCAAGGATTTGCGCCATGGCCATGTTGCGCCGGCCCCCGAGGAAAGGGCGCCGGTGCCGCCGCCCGATCCGATAGCCGTCAACGACAAGATGCGGCATTACCTGATTGCCGGGACGCTCAATGAAGACCCGCAACATATCGTCAGTCAGTTGTTCGGCGACGGCCTGGTGCGCGTGCCGGGCGGCACGGGGCATGCGGCAAGCCTGCCTGGCGACCATATCAAGGTATTCCCGGGCGTGCACCATGTGGCGCTCGCGCACGACCCGAATGTGTATGTTCAGATTAAGGCGTGGATAGGGAGTAAATGATGCGAGAGAAACTGAGCAAACTGCCGGTCAAGGAATTGCGCGGCATCAATGAGCTGATACACGATGCCGTCGACGCCGGCGTCGACGCGACCGAGAAAATGCATCTCGCGATAGCACGCAGGCCTTTTGCCGTGCTGGAAAAAATTACCCCGATTGCCGCGCCCGCGCGCGTCGTCGATCAAGTGCAGTTTGTCATCACTACCAGCGTGTATCGCTCGATACGCATGGTCAACCGCTTGTCCGGTTCGCTCGGAAAACACGTAATTGACCGGATCGAGCAGGCCGCCGACAAGAAAGTTTAGGCGAACGCTTCTTCGCTGACGGTAACGCCGGGAAATTGCTGGGCCGATACTGCGCGAATTTCATTGATCACGCAGGCATGAATACGCGGGTGAAGGGCCAGCGCCACATGCCCGATTCCATCGAACTCGATATTGCGCGCGCCTTGCAGGTGCGATGACGTTTGCGGCGCAACGATGTTGTCGTGATGCGAATAGATCGACACGATGCGTGCGCGCGTCGCTGCCGGTTCATCTTCGTCGAGCTTGCGCAGCCAGTGGCTGGGTGTACCCGTGAGTGCATTGCCGCGCCAATGCATCTGGCGGCAATTCATGCCCACGCCATAGTTGGCAATCGCCGTGCCGTGATGCGGCGTACCGAGCGTGATCAATCGGGCGATTCTTGTGCAGCCGTGCACGCGCATGGTGGCGCGCGCCGCCAGCCCACCCATGCTGTGCGCCAAAATGATCATTTCATTGTGCCCGCTGTCGCGGCACAGTGCTTCCGCCGCGCGATGCACCATAGGCACGTAATCCTCGATATCGCCAAACACGGGTTCCAGATCGATGGCGTGATGGCTGATTCCAGCCTCGGTCAAGGACTTTTGCATCGCATGCCAATAGCCGCTGTTGCAGCCATAGCCATGGATCAGTAATACCGGTAGCGTGTTCGAATGCGCCACGCCGCCGTCGGAAAAACATTTGAACGGCATGGCCCACGACGAGCTCCACAGGGAAGCATAAAACTCGTAGCAAAACATTGCCAGGCTGCGCCCTGCGTTGAGGCGATACGGGTCGGGCGTGTGGCTACGATAACGCCATGCCAGACCGAAGTTGTTGACCGTAATCGCGAGGCGGGCAAGAAAGACGGCAAGCAGCGAGGCCAACACCGCAAACGGCCACGATTGATGGAACAATAGTGCCAGCGCTGCACAAAGGGCCGCGCATCCTGCCAATTGCAACAGGAGCAGGCGGCGGGTCATTTGTGCGACCATGCCAGTCTCTTGTTTCAGCCGGCAACCGGGCGCGGCGCCGGTTTGCCCGTAAGTTGCTCCGCCAGGCCGCTGGCCAGACGCGCAGTCATTCCATAGATCGACAATTGCGGATTGGCGCCGATCGAAGTCGGAAACAGCGAGCCGTCATGGACCGACAAGTTGTTCACGCCGTGGTAGTGGCCGGTGGATGACACCATGCCCAGTGCCACGTCGTCCGACATCGGACAGCCGCCCATCACGTGGGCCGAGACCACGCGTGTCAGGGTTGGTTGGTAGGGCAGCCCTTCGATCGCCTGTTTGGCCGCCGCCCAGGTGGTGTAGCCGATAGCCTGCTCGTGCAGCGGGTAAACCGTCCTGGCGCCGGCGGCGAACTGGATTTCGGCCATGGTCAGGAGGGCGCGCTTGACGCCATCCCACATGGCGTCGCTCATCACGTAATCAAGTACCGGATAGCCGTCGTCGCGCAAGTGAACGGTGCCGCCCTTGGATTCTGCGTGGAAACCGTCGCGCAACAGTGCCAGGATCACTTGCGTATGGTTGAATTGCTTCATCATCGCCGTGTGCTGTTCGCCGAAGCCGGCCATGGTGGTGGAAAAGAGCAAGGGATGCAACGGTGGCGCCTCGAGCTTGTAGCCGACCGGGCCGTCGATTGCCTGCGTATCCATGAAATGATCCGAGTAGATCGTCTGCGGAGCGCCGTTGAAGCCGTCGACCGCTTCGTCGAACAATGCAGCCGACACCACCGTCGGGTGCAGGAAAGTACGCTTGCCCAGTAGATGATGCGGGTCGGGTGCCTTGGAGCGCATGAGCAGGGCCGGCGAATTGATCGCGCCGCCCGACACGACGTAATGCCTTGCCTTGATCGTGATGTTCTTGCCCGAGGTGCGCAGTCCGCTGGCATCGAGCGCATGGCAATGCAGGCCCTGCACGCTATCGTTCTCGATATGCAGGCGGTCGGCGCGCGCATGGGTGATCAGGGTTGCCCCATTGCCCAGCGCAGAAGGAATGGTCGTCACCAGCATCGATTGCTTGGCGTTGGTCGGGCAGCCCATGCCGCAATAGCCGAGGTTCCAGCAACCCTTGACGTTGCGCCGTATTGCCGACGTGGGAATGCCGAGTTGCCGCGCACCGCGTTTGAGCAAATCGTTATTTTCATTCGGCGCGGTTTGCCATTCGATGACATTGAGCCGTTGCTCCATCATTTCGAACCACGGCTGCATCGTCTCGGGCGTGAAATCCTTCAAGCCGTAATGCTCCTGCCAGAAATGCAGAGTGCCGGGAGGCGTGCGGAAACTCGACGTCCAGTTGACGGTGGTTGAACCGCCCACAGTGCGCCCTTGCAGGATGTTGATCGCCTTGTCTTTCGTCTTGCGTGCAGCCGATTCCTGGTACAGAGCAGGATAAGCTTCGGCTTCGCGCATCTTGAAGTCGCTGGAAGACTTCAATTGGCCTTCTTCGATCAGGATGACTTTCAATCCTGCCATGGTCAATATCTCGGCCGTGACGCCACCGCCGGCACCGGTGCCGACGATGACGACATCGGTCTCCAGCGTCAGGTTGGAATTGAGCAGGGCGGCGTCGATGACATGCCAGCCTGTGGCGAGGCCGATCTGGATCGGGTCTTTGATGGGAGAGCTCATGCGGTTCCTCGATTGCTACCCAATACGTCTTGCCTTGGGCCCGGATAGTTGATGCCGGCCCATGTCGATTCGTCGGCATACCAGCCGCCGATGATCAAATCGTGCAAGGCATGGTAGGCGCCTTGCAGCATCATGAAGCGATGCACGCGCCAGCTTTGCAAAAAGGCCGTGACGTCTGCGGGTTTGGCCTTGTTCCAGTCGTCGGGCAAGCCGGCCAGAAAGCGCCGCGTCGGGCCCAGGGTGAGCAGGCCGAACAAATCCTGGATTTCTTTCTGGGTTGCCAGCGGCAGGCCGGCAATTGCTTCCTGCACATGGCGCACGGCAAGATCGGTCCCGGCCTGGGTCGGCGGGATGGCGCCCAGCAGCATGGCATTGCAAATGGCACCGAGGGCAACACGGCCTTCGCTGTCGAGCGAGAAGGCCTGCAATGGTTCAGGGCTTTTGAAAACGCGGTACAGGCCGCCGGCCGCAACCAGCGTCAGTGTGCCGAACAGGCCGGCTTTGATGAATGAACGGCGCGATATTGCCATACAGGTAGTCTCCGTTGCACATGGCGGACCATCCACAGGTCCTGGTGGCGCAATATTTTTCTTCAGTGTACCGCAACTCGGATTTGCTCAATGCTGCCAAACTAGAGGAACTCCACTAGACGGTTATACTGCGATGCAGCGATTTTTCGGAAAGAGCGATAATGGAAAGAAAATAGGGTGGTCGCTTAGCCATGGATAAACACGAGATCATGTTCCGCCTGCGCAACGACTTGCAGGCTGCCGCCGTCGAGCGCCTGGTCGCAGCCAATGACCCGGCAGCCGCAGCTGCCCGGGTTGCGTTGCGCCGCTTCCAGTCTGAACGCATGGGGCGCACCCACGCCGATTTGCTGGCGGACGTGCATACCAATGCGGCGGCACGATTTTTCCTCGACGACTTGTATGGGGTCAACGATTTCTCGCGGCGCGACGCCGATATCGAACGCATCATTCCGATGATGGAGAGATTGATGCCGGTGTCGGCGCTGCAAACCATTGCCGAGGCCATCGAGCTGGATGCCTTGTCGGAGATTCTTGATCGCGCCATGGCCACGCGCCTCGGTACGGCTTTCTCCGAGCGCGACTATATCGCAGCCTATCGAACGGTCGGCCAGCCCAGGGAACGTGAAAAACAGATCACCCACATCCGCTCAGTCGGGCAATCGCTTTGCGAGCTGGTGCGCGTGCCCCTGATCGGCGGCACATTGGCCATGATGCGCGGCCCGGCAAAACTGGCGGGCCTCGGCCATCTTCACGATTTCCTCGACCGCGGTTTTCGTGCGTTCAAGCAAATGAAGAGGCCGCAGGACTTTGTCGCGACCATCGTGCGCCGTGAAACGGTCATCATGCAACACTTGTATGACGGGAAAGACCAGCCGTTCCAGGTGGACTAGAATTGGCGTGGGCGCGAACGTATGGGATCGAGCAGGTGGCGTAGCGCATTGTGGTCGAGCTCATACATCAGGGCCAGTAGCGTACCCAGTTCGCCCTTGGGGAATCCTTCGCGGGCGAACCACCCGAGGTAATGTCCCGGCAAGTCCGCCAGCAGGCGGCCCTTGTATTTGCCATACGGCATTTCACGCTCGACCAGCAAGCTTAAATGCTCGGGTGTCATCGCTGTTATTTGGCTTCGTCTACCTTGAAATGCGGATTCTCTATGATGCCGAAGCGATTGCCGAACGGGTCCTGCACGGCAGCCACGCGTATCCCGTCACCGACATCGGTCACCGGCTCAAGCGACGTCGCGCCCAGTTGCAGCAGCCGCGCAAAGGCGCCGTCGGCATCATCGACGCCCCAGAGAGCCTGCGCGCCGGTGATGCCTGGTGTTGCGTCCGGCATCAAACCCAATTCAAATCCGCCGACCGAAAAGCCGACATAAAACGGCTGGTCAAAATAGGGTTCTTGTTGCAGGACTTGGGCGTACCATGCCTTTGTGGCCTGCAAATCCGGGGCAGGGTAGATGACGGTGCGTAGACCTTTGATCATGCTTCACTCCTCTCATTGAGCATTGCGACAAACTGGCGCGCGAATGTGTGCACATCGCCGGGCCAGCGCGCCGACAGATAATTTCTGTCGCGTACGACCCAGGCCGGGCGCGCGTCGTCCGCGCTGTCGCGCATCAGGCCGCTGCTTTTCATGAAATGATACGGCGCCTTGGGATCGACGTCGAGGAAATCGGACGGCTTTTCCAGTGCCCGTTTAATTTCCTGCTCCACGCTCCAATAGCCCGCCGGTTCGTCTTTCGATTCGCGGTAGGTGCGATAGTAATCGGGGTCCCAGAAACGCGCGAAGAATCTGGTCACGTCCCACGCGCTTTTTTCCAGTTTCCAGGTCAGCGCCGTGGTTTTGCGGCCATACAGAACGGACTTTCCCGTACTCTTCGACATCGAGCGCGCAGCCAACACGACGCCGTGGCATACCGCTGCGACGGGCTTGGTATCCTTGCTTTCAAAGAAGTCGGCCACGAAACCTTGCAAGATGGAATTTTCCAGGTAGGCCCGGACCTTTTTTGCGTGGCCGCCGGGTAGAAGCAGAGCGTCGAAATCGTCGGCATGCAATTGCGTATAGGCCTTTGGATGCAGGAAATTTTCGTCGGATTCCAGTTCACGATATGCGGCGCGTGCGGCACCGTTGGCGCGCAGCATCAGCCCTATCAGCCGCAGCTTGTTCAAGCCGGGAATCCAACCCCATGGGTCGAGTCCTTCACCGCTGATCATGCGGGGATCGGGATAAGCGCGCAGGCCGTCTGGCGTGGCGAATTCGATGCGATGTCCTGCAGCACGGATGATCTTCCATGGCACTGCCACTTCGCTGGGGTCGAAGTCGTGATTCGGAATCGGGATGAGGACGGTGAGCGGCTTCATGAATTATCCGTATTGCAGATGCGCTCTACTATACAGTCAAATTATCGCCGCGAAAGTGTCAGGCAGGGGAGACGTCAGCCTTTTTGCGAGCCGGCTGGCGTGCTGCGATCAAGCGCGTTCCCGCCATTCTGTCGTGGGGAAATTGGCGCTCTTTGTCGAACAACGCCGCGCCCATCCACAAGACGAAATTCAGGGTCGGCAAGACGATCGACATTTCCTTGGTAGGAATGAAGAAATACCAAATTGCCGAACCGGGTATGAACATGAACCATGCGAGCAGATAACGGGCCATGGCGCGCCACGGGGTGAGACGGCCACCGTCTTTTGTCACCAGCCGGATGTGCCAGGTTTTCATTGGCAGCGTTTGCCCGCCGTTGATCCAGCACCAGATGAAATACACGCCCAGGACCATGAACGACCAGCAGGTGCGCGCCTGCTCGTACAGGGCGGGGTCGTGTTGCTTCCATGCCTGCAAAAGTGTGATGAACAAATAATTGGCAACGAACAAGACCCCGAACAACAGCACGCTTTCATACAACATGCTGGCGAGGCGGCGGCGAATTTTCGGCGCTACATGGGCACCATGTACATTGGGCGCGGAAGGCGCGAGAGTTGAGTCAAGCGGATTTGAAGTCAAAGCGGATTACTTGTTGATGTTCGGGGCAGGGGCAATCGGTAAGCCTGGCTGGGGCACAGGCGCCGACGAGGAGATGGGCGCTGTGCCGGTAGGCACTGGCGGCTTGGAAGCGGGAACGCCGGTCGCCGATGCGCTGCTCGCCGCACTAGCCTTTTTGCTCGCCTTGAGCGGCTCGACCGTCTTGGGCTTGCTTTGCAGGCTGGGCACATTGGCAATGCGCTTCTTTGACGCCGCATCGGCGGCCAGCTTCTGCTTTTGTTCTTCCGGCAATTGTTGATATTGCTCCCACTGTGCCGTTTTTTGTTCCGGATTCAGTTTCTTGGCCTTGGCATAGCTTTCGCGCGCCAGGCGGTGTTGTTCCGGGGTCAGCTTTGCCCATTCCGCGATGTTGGCGTGCAGGCGTGCCTGCTGCTCCGGTGTCATGGATGGATATTTATTGCTGATCGCGATCCACTTGACCTTGTGATTGTTGTCAAGCTGGCCCCATTGTGCCGCCAGCGGCGCCAGTACTTGCTGCTGGGCCGGCGTCAATTCGGTCCACAAGGGCCTTACTTCGGGCTTGGGCATGGCTGGCGTTGGCGTACCAGCCGGCGTTGAAATAGCAGCCGGTTGCGCTGCAACCGCCGTCGCTAACCAGGGCGAATGCGGTATGAAGAACAAAATTGCCAGCAGACTCAAAATGCATACCGCCCGCATCATGCGGGCGGCAGGGTGAGCGCGCAAAATGAACGCCATGGGTTATTCCGCTCGCTTTTCTAGATAGGCGTTGAAACCATGATCGGCATACGCGACAACCGGCAAATCGTCAGTCAGCATTGCCGCATCGATATCGGCAGTTTCGTTGATGCGTTGCTGCTTTTCATACTGAACAATGCCGATCAGGCCGACAACGAGCACGACCAGCGGCAAAATCAGGCCGAAACGGCCCAGCCAGGAAAATGGTTCACTTGCCATCGTGCCACCATGACCAGCCAGGGACTTCTGTCCCATGAGAATGCGCAACGGGGCAGGCGCGTCTTTTTTCTTGCGCGCCAATGCCGCCTGACGTGCCGAAGCGAGCCGCTCCGTCGTCGACGATGGCAATGTGTCGAGCTTTTCGTTTAGTGCATGCCGCACTTTGTAAGCGAAATTGAGTTCTTGTACGTTATTCATAGCGTTATTCCTTTTGCCTTCAGCGCTTGCGCAAGGGCATGTGTTGCTCTGGAGCAATGCGTTTTTACACTTCCCTCCGAACAACCCATTGCAGCGGCCGTTTCGGCCACATCCATGTCCTCCCAATAACGCATGAGGAAGGCTTCCCGTTGACGTGCCGGAAGCTTTTGTATTTCGTCGTCGATCGAGGCCAGAACCTGCTGCCGTTCCACCTTGTCTGCACTGGACTCAGCAGCTTCCGTGCCATCTTCGGCCGAATACGTTTCCAGAATGTCAAAGTCTTCGCGATCTTCGGCGTCGCCACCCATGCTGGAAAACAGGCTGACCCAGGTATTGCGCACCTTTTCGCGACGAAAATAGTCGTGAATCGTATTCTGCAGGATACGCTGAAACAGCATCGGCAGCTCAGCCGCAGGCTTGTCGCCATACTTCTCTGCCAGCTTGATCATCGCATCCTGGACGATGTCGAGCGCCGCTTCATCCTTGCGGACGGCGTAGACGGCCTGTTTGAATGCGCGACGTTCGACTGTTTCGAGGAAGTCGGAAAGTTCTTTGTCAGTTGCCATGCAGTGTGGCGCCCCTTTTTGGGGCGCCAGGAATTCCGGGTTGATTTACAAGCGATTCACAAACGTGCGTGGCCGCAAAATGTAACAACGGCTTTACAAACTGTGCGCATGCTAGCAAAAAAGCACAGCCTTGTGGGTATTTTCCGGGAAAAATCCTTCATTTTTAAGGGTTTACGATGAAATTAGCTTGACCAAAATGGTGCGACGCATTAACGTATCAGTCCCTTCATGACTTTGAAGGCGACCCAACTTCTGTTTGCTTAGCTCACAACGCTATGACGCCAGATGCGCTTTAACCAGCTGTTTGCTCCAACCCGTGCCACAAGCGCGAGAAATCCGTAGTAGGTATTACCGAAACCCCGGCTGAACGAGTAGCGCTCAGCGCCTTTTTGAAACGTGTCTACGATTACGTAACGGATTGGCGTCACCGCACAAAAAAGGGAAGCCCAGGCCAAGTTGCCGTAAACGATTTCGTCAGGGACGAGCATCCGATCAATTTCCTATGGACCTTGAAAGGACCTTGCAATGAGCGGTGAAATTACCGGCGCGGAAATACTTGTGCGCTGCTTAGCCGAAGAGGGCGTCGAACATGTGTTCGGCTATCCCGGCGGTGCAGTGCTGTATATCTACGACGCCATCTTCAATCAAGACAAATTCCAGCATATCCTCGTACGCCACGAACAGGCGGCCGTTCACGCGGCAGATGCCTATTCGCGCAGCTCGCATAAAGTCGGCGTGGCCCTGGTCACTTCCGGCCCCGGCGTGACCAATGCGGTCACCGGCCTCGCGACGGCGTATATGGATTCTATTCCCATGGTGGTGATCTCCGGCCAGGTGCCGTCACACGCCATCGGGCAGGATGCATTCCAGGAATGCGACACGGTCGGCATTACCCGGCCCTGCGTAAAACACAACTTCCTCGTCAAGGACGTCAAGGATCTGGCACTGACGATCAAGAAGGCGTTTTACATCGCCAAGACCGGCCGCCCAGGCCCGGTGCTGGTCGACATTCCAAAAGACATCAGCATGCACAAGCACACTTACGAGTATCCGAAGGAACTCGAAATGCGCTCGTACAAGCCAGTCGACAAGGGCCACTCCGGTCAGATCCGCAAGGCAGTGCAGTTGCTGCTGGCGGCCGAGCGGCCCATGATCTACACCGGCGGCGGCGTGATTCTGGCCAATGCTGCGCCGGAACTGAACAAGCTGGTCGACAAGCTGGGTTTCCCTTGCACCAATACCTTGATGGGCCTCGGCGCCTATCGTTCGTCGAGCGAGCACTTCGTCGGCATGCCCGGCATGCATGGCACCTACGAAGCCAACATGGCGATGCAGCACTCCGACGTGTTGATCGCCATCGGCGCGCGCTTTGACGACCGTGTGATCGGCAACCCCAAGCATTTTTCCTCGCATCCGCGCAAGATCATCCATATCGATATCGATCCATCGTCGATTTCGAAGCGCGTCAAGGTCGATATTCCCATTGTCGGTAACGTCAAGGATGTGCTGGTTGAACTGCTGTCGCAATTGGACGCTGCCGATGCACGCCCCAACAAGACTGCCCTGAACGAGTGGTGGAAGCAGATCAACCAATGGCGCGGCCGCGAGTGCCTGAAGTATCCGACTTCCAATGAAGTCATCAAGCCGCAGGCCGTGGTGCAAAAACTGTGGGAAGTGACCAAGGGCGACGCCTTCATCACGTCCGACGTCGGCCAGCACCAGATGTGGGCCGCACAATACTACGGTTTCGACAAGCCGCGCCGCTGGATCAATTCGGGCGGCCTCGGCACCATGGGTGTCGGCCTGCCGTACGCCATGGGCGTGCAGATGGCCAATCCCGGCGCGACTGTGGCCTGCGTCACCGGTGAAGCCTCGATCCAGATGTGCATCCAGGAACTCGCGACCTGCAAGCAATATCATTTGACGCCGAAAATCATCCTGTTGAACAACCGCTTCCTCGGCATGGTGCGTCAGTGGCAGCAGATCGACTACGGTTCGCGCTATTCCGAGTCCTATATGGATTCGCTGCCGGACTTCACGATGCTGGCCGAGTCCTTCGGCCACGTCGGCATGAAGATCGAGGACCCGCGCGACGTCGACGGGGCCATGCGCGATGCCTTCGGCATGAAAGACAAGTTGGTGTTCATGAACTTCATTACCGATCAAACCGAAAACGTCTGGCCCATGGTCAAGGCAGGCAAGGGCTTGACTGAAATGCTGCTCGGTTCGGAGGATCTGTAACATGCGACATATTGTTTCTGTACTTCTGGAAAATGAAGCCGGTGCCTTGTCGCGCGTGGTCGGGTTGTTTTCGGCGCGCGGCTACAACATCGAAACACTGACCGTGGCGCCAACCGAAGACGCCACGCTTTCACGCATGACCATCGTCACTTCCGGGTCCGATGACGTGATCGAGCAAATCACCAAGCACTTGAACCGCCTGATCGAAGTGGTGAAAGTGGTTGATCTGACCGAAGGCGCGCATATAGAGCGCGAACTGATGCTGATCAAGGTGCGCGCGGTCGGCAAGGAGCGCGAGGAAATGAAGCGCACTGCCGATATCTTCCGCGGCCGCATCATCGATGTGACGGAAAAAACCTACACCATCGAACTGACCGGCAACAAGACCAAGCTCGACGCGTTCATCGACTCGATCGATCGCGCTGCGATTCTCGAAACCGTGCGTACAGGCGGTTCGGGCATCGGCCGCGGCGAACGCATACTCAAAGTTTAAGCAAGTTTCGAATTTTAATATCCAACCAATTACTCACCAGGACAAGCCATGAAAGTTTTCTACGATAAAGATTGTGATCTCTCCCTCATCAAAGGCAAGAACGTTGCCATCATCGGTTACGGCTCGCAAGGCCACGCCCATGCGCAAAACCTGAACGACTCCGGCTGCAAAGTCACGGTCGGCCTGCGCAAGGATGGCGCATCGTGGAACAAGGTCAAGAATGCCGGCTTGAACGTTGCCGAAGTCAATGATGCAGTCAAGGCTGCCGACGTCATCATGATTTTGCTGCCGGATGAAAACATCGCCCAGGTCTACAATGAAAACGTGGCCCCGCACGCCAAGCAAGGCGCCGTGCTGGCCTTCGCCCACGGCTTCAACGTGCACTACGGCCAGGTCGTGCCGCGCGCCGACCTCGACGTGATCATGATCGCACCGAAGGCGCCTGGCCACACTGTCCGCTCCACATACAGCCAGGGCGGCGGCGTGCCGCACCTGATTGCCGTATATCAGGACAAGTCCGGCATCGCGCGCGACATCGCCTTGTCTTACGCCATGGCCAACGGCGGCGGCCGTGCCGGCATCATCGAAACCAACTTCCGCGAAGAAACCGAAACCGACTTGTTCGGCGAGCAAGCCGTCTTGTGCGGCGGCACGGTCGAACTGATCAAGGCCGGTTTCGAAACGCTGGTCGAAGCCGGTTATGCACCGGAAATGGCCTACTTCGAATGCCTGCACGAACTGAAATTGATCGTCGACCTGATCTATGAAGGCGGTATCGCCAACATGAACTACTCGATCTCGAACAACGCCGAATACGGCGAATACGTGACCGGTCCTAAGGTTGTCACCGAAGACACCAAGAAGGCCATGAAGCAATGCCTGAAGGACATCCAGACCGGCGAATATGCCAAGAGCTTCATCCTGGAAAACAAGGCCGGCGCACCGACCTTGATCTCGCGTCGTCGTTTGACGGCTGAGCATCAGATTGAAGAAGTGGGCGCCAAGCTTCGGGCGATGATGCCCTGGATCGCCAAAAACAAGCTCGTCGATCAATCGAAGAACTAAGGTTTTGCATGAGTAGTCAGCGGGCATCATGCGGCGTGCGCTGGTAAGCGCACACCGCGCTCAGGCTAAAAGCTGCGCGCAGGTGCAGCTTTTTTTACGCCTTCCCGTGCCGTGGATTGCCAAATTCAAGCTCGTCGATCAATCGAAGAACTAAGGTTTTGCATGAGTAGTCAGCGGGCATCATGCGGCGTGCGC
>DATBQE010000127.1:0-26408 GCA_036561005.1 Burkholderiaceae bacterium
CGGTAGTCCATCGTCCGCCGCAGCGGCATTCTTTGGTTTGCGTGGCATATACGCTCCTTTCCTTGGATGACATAATATGCCTCACACACAAAATTTCTGACAGTCTCCACGTGGTCGAGTCCCTTGGAACGGCGACGATACACCATGCTCCCTGATTCCCGAGCAGGCGGGAATCCAGTCTGGTTTCGAATTGCGGTTTGCGCAATTCTTAAACAGTTACCTCTTCGCAGATGCCTGCCTGGGGTAGCGCGGCTAGAGCCCTCAGAGCGCAAACTGCGTCAATAATAGCGCGAACCTCATTCTAGCGGCTATCTGGATTACCGCTTCCAGTGCGCCCTGCCTTACCCAAGGGACAAACATTCCTAAGGTGCATCAACGCGAATCACGCTTGTCGACGGTATGATACATTCACCCAAAGAAGCAACAATGTTCGTCTCTGTCGACGAGGTTGAGAAATTCTTCTGCTGAGGATACCGCAGGCATTGGCTGATAAGAATGCCACTTCATGTCGGCGCGCCGCCAATAGACTTTCCAAAGATTGCTGGCTTTTACATAGGTGGCTTTTGCAAATGGAATCTCGATAGTCGTCGTCGAATCGTCCCACTTTGGCCTGATTTCAAACAACTCAATACTTTGACCAGAGACTTTGTGACCGAAATCCACCTGCGAACGAAGGTGGACCGGTGGGCGCCTTTTCATGAGAAAGGCAGCGATCGCCTTGTCAATTCTCTTTCGATCCAGATCGTGGAAGGACATGATTCATTTCCATTTATTGATGATCCACCTAGGTTCCCCCTTCGCGGGAACGACGGATTAACTTTCCTGTTGACCGATTTTGACTATCGCTAAATCAGCGCCCGCCACCTAATTCAAATTCGGCGCCAACCAAACTTCCACCTCTTCCTTGGTAACGCCACGCCGCCGCGACATGTCAGCAACCTGATCATTGTCGATTTTCCCGACGCTGAAATACTTCGCTTCGGGATGGGCAAAATAAAATCCCGATACCGAAGCACCCGGTGCCATGGCGAACGACTCAGTCAGCTGCATTCCGATTTCTTCGCATTGCAAGACCTTGAACACATCGGCCTTGACCGTGTGCTCGGGGCAGGCCGGGTAACCGGGCGCGGGACGAATGCCGCGATACGATTCCTTGATCATGTCCTCATTACTGAGATTTTCATCGGCTGCGTAGCCCCAAAGATCCTTGCGCACGCGCTCATGCATTTGTTCGGCAAAGGCTTCTGCCAACCGGTCGGCCAGCGACTTGAGCATGATGGAGGAATAATCGTCATGTGCGTCTTCGAAGCGCTTTTCATATTTCTCGATACCGATGCCGGTTGTTACTGCGAACATGCCGATATAGTCGGCGATGCCTGACTCTTTTGGCGCAATGAAGTCGGACAGGCATTGGTTGGGACGTGCCACGCCGTCAATAACCGGCTTCACCGTTTGCTGGCGCACTCCGTAGTAGGTGAAAGCGACTTGCTGGCGCGTGTCGTCGGTGTAGATTTCGATATCGTCGTCGTTGACGGTGTTGGCAGGCAGCAGGGCAATGACACCGTTGGCGGTGAGCCAGCGACCTTCAATGGCTTTCTTCAGCAGCGCCTGGCCTTCTTCGAACACCTTGCTGGCCGATTCGCCGACCACGGGGTCGGTCAGGATGGCAGGGTAGGGGCCGGCCAAATCCCAGGTCTGGAAGAACGGGCCCCAGTCGATGTAGCGCGCCAGCGTGGCAAGATCGACATTCTTGAACACGCGGCGACCGATGAATTTCGGATGGACCGGCGCTTCCTGGCCGGCAAACGAGAGCCGCGTCTTGTTGGCGCGCGCGGCCGACAACGACAGCATCGGCGCGGCTTTCTTGTTGGCATGAAGCACGCGCAGGCGTTCGTAGTCGGCGGCGACTTCCTCGATGTATTGTTCGCGCTGTTCCGGCGTAAGCAGCGATTGCGCAACCGAGACAGAGCGCGACGCGTCGGGCACGTAGACCACCGGACCTTCGTAGTTGTGCGCAATTTTGACTGCCGTATGGGCCCGACTGGTCGTGGCGCCGCCGATCAGCAGCGGTATCTTGAGCATACGAAAATGCGGGTCGCGCTGCATTTCCTTGGCGACGTGGGCCATTTCTTCCAGCGAGGGCGTGATCAGACCGGACAGGCCGATGATGTCGGCATTTTCGGCTTTGGCGCGCGCCAGGATTTCCGAGCATGGCACCATCACGCCCATGTTGACGACTTCGAAGTTATTGCATTGGAGGACCACCGAGACGATGTTCTTGCCGATGTCGTGCACGTCGCCCTTGACTGTTGCGATGACGATCTTGCCCTTGGGCTTGGCGACGATGCCCGTCCTCGCTTCGTCCAGCTTCTTTTCTTCCTCGATATAGGGAATAAGGTGAGCCACGGCCTGCTTCATCACACGCGCCGACTTGACAACCTGCGGCAGAAACATCTTGCCCTGGCCGAACAGGTCGCCGACGATGTTCATGCCGTCCATCAACGGGCCTTCGATAACGTGAATGGGGCGCCCGCCGCCGTGCAGCACTTCCAGACGCGCTTCTTCGGTATCTTCGACGATCCATTGCGTGATGCCGTGCACCAGCGCATGCGCCAGGCGCTTTTGCACCGGCGCATTGCGCCATTCGAGGTTTTGCTCTTCCTTCTTGCCGCCCGCCTTGAGCGTGCCGGCAAATTCGATCATGCGTTCGGTGGCGTCCTCGCGGCGGTTCAACACCACGTCTTCGACCCGCGCGCGCAATTCGTCCGACAGTTCGCTGTAGACGCCCATCATGCCTGCATTGACGATGCCCATGGTCATGCCGGCCTTGATGGCGTGATACAGGAAGACGGTGTGAATCGCTTCGCGGGCCGGATCGTTGCCGCGGAAGCTGAAGCTCACATTCGAGACGCCGCCGCTGATCTTGGCATGCGGCAGGTTCTCGCGAATCCAGCGTGTGGCATTGATGAAATCGACCGCGTAGTTGTTGTGCTCTTCGATGCCTGTCGCGATGGCGAAGATGTTGGGATCGAAGATGATGTCTTCCGGCGGAAATCCGATCTCGCTCAGCAACAGGTTGTAGGCACGCTGGCAGATTTCGATCTTGCGCTCGAATGTATCGGCCTGGCCTTTTTCATCGAAGGCCATGACGATCACAGCGGCGCCGTAGCGGCGGCACAACTTGGCCTGGCGCAGGAATTCGGCTTCGCCTTCCTTCATCGAAATCGAGTTGACGATGGCCTTGCCTTGCACGCATTTAAGCCCGGCTTCGATGACGCTCCACTTGGACGAGTCGATCATCAGCGGCACGCGGGCAATATCGGGCTCGGAGGCGATCAGGTTGAGAAAGCGTGTCATGGCGGCGACCGAATCGAGCATCGCTTCATCCATGTTGATGTCGATCACCTGCGCGCCGTTTTCCACTTGCTGGCGCGCCACGGTGAGCGCTTCGTCGTATTGCTCGTTAAGGATCAGGCGGGCAAAGGCTTTGGAACCGGTGACGTTGGTGCGTTCGCCGACGTTGACGAAGAGCGATTGCTCGTCGACGGTAAACGGTTCGAGGCCGGACAGGCGCATGGCGACAGGCACGTCCGGTATGCGGCGTGGGGGAATGCTCCTGACAGTATCGGCGATGGCCTTGATGTGCGCCGGCGTGGTGCCGCAGCAGCCGCCGGCGATGTTGACGAAGCCGCTTTCGGCGAATTCCTTCAGCAGCGACGAGGTCACGTCGGGCGTTTCGTCAAATCCGGTGTCGGACATCGGGTTGGGCAGACCGGCATTCGGGTAGATACAGACGAAGGTGTCGGCAATATCCGACAACTCTTCGGCATAGGGGCGCATCAGGGCAGCGCCGAGCGCGCAATTGAGCCCCACTGTCAACGGTTTGGCGTGACGTACTGAATTCCAGAACGCCGGCACGGTTTGGCCGGAAAGGATGCGGCCCGATGCATCGGTGACGGTGCCGGAGATCATGATAGGCAGGCGTTTACCGGACTCTTCGAAGAAAGCGTCGATGGCAAACAGCGCGGCCTTGCAATTGAGCGTGTCGAAAATGGTCTCGACCAGCAGCACGTCGGCGCCGCCCTCGACCAGCCCGCGCGTTTGCTCCAGATAAGCGGCGACGAGTTGATCGAACGTGACGTTGCGCGCCGCCGGGTCATTGACGTCAGGCGAGATGGAGGCGGTTTTCGGCGTGGGGCCGAGCGCGCCGGCCACGAAGCGCGGACGGTCGGGCGTGGAATACTTGTCGCATGCCGCGCGCGCCAGGCGTGCCGAGGCCACGTTCATTTCATAGGCCAAGTGGGCCATGTGGTAATCGTCTTGCGCCACAGTCGTGGCACCGAAGGTATTGCTTTCGACGATGTCGGCACCGGCAGCCAGATACTGCTCATGGATTTCGCTGATCACATGCGGTTGCGTGAGCGAAAGCAGTTCGTTGTTGCCCTTGACGAATAGCTCCCTGCCCGGCCCGGTGAAATCGGCAAAGCGCGTACCGCGATAATCGGCTTCGGACAATTTGTAGCGCTGGATCATCGTACCCATGGCGCCGTCGAGCACGAGGATGCGGCGCGACAGCAGGTCGCGCAGAATGGTTTCAGTAGCAGACGGCTTATGCTGACTCATGGCGTGCTCTTTTTTCGCTGAAGTGGCTTAAAAATACCCAATAAAAAACCCGGCCTGCGAAAACGGGGCCGGGTTTCAGTCCGCTTTAGCAGTATTTATTCGAGGCTTGGTATCCTCGGCGCCCGCAAGCTGGGGGTTTGACTTGTTCAATCAAATCGGCGCAAGGAAAATTATACGGCAGATAACGGCTTTGCGTAAAGCTGGGGGAATTCGTAAGTGGCCATGGCCGCCCTGAAAATCGTAGCGAGCGGCTCGAGCTTGGACCGAGAAGCGCAGCTGTACTAGAGTACAGCGAGCATCACAGGTTCAAGATTGAGCCGCGCAGTAGATTTACAGGGAGGCCATAAAAAAAGCCCGCTGCGAGCAGCGGGCTTAAGTCCATATCTCTTTGAAGACATGGAGGAGACAGGTGAACTATAAGTTTTTCGGAGATATATGGCTACTTTCTTTTGGTCATACCCGATATTCACACAGTGAATGTTGTTTTTGAGGCAATGCTTTGAGGCGGGCTGTGGCACCAGCGGCTCATGCGAAATGCTTCCCTTCAAGAGGAAAGCCTTTGAGAAATTCGCTCGCAGGCAGCCGCTTGCCGCCCGGCTTTTGCAGCTCATTGACGGACAGAACGCCTGTCCCGCATGCAATCAACACGCCATCTTCCGGATTTGCCGCCAAGACGCTGCCGGCCGGCGCCGCAGTTTCCTGGCCGGTTGCGTGAGCATGCCAAAGCTTGACGGTCACGCCGTCCACACTCCCATGCGCGCCCGGGAAAGGGTTAAAAGCACAAATTCGCCGCGCCAGGTTCGTGGCAGACTGGGAAAAGTCCAGTGCTGCCTCTTCCTTGAGAATTTTTGCTGCGTATGTGACGCCCTGTTCGGGTTGCGGTGTGGCCTGGAGGTCGCCGCGCTGCAACCGCTGCAGCGCCTGGACGATCAGGCGCCCACCCATTTCTGCCAATTTGTCATGCAGGGTGGCCGTTGTATCTTGCGCTTCGATAGACAGGCTTTCCATCATCAGCATCGGGCCGGTATCGAGCCCTTCCTCCATTTGCATGATGGTGACGCCCGTCTGGGTGTCGCCGGCTTCAATGGCGCGGTGAATCGGCGCAGCACCACGCCAGCGCGGCAACAACGACGCATGGATATTGATACAGCCATGCGGCGCGATCCCGAGCACCGAGCGAGGCAGGATCAAGCCATAGGCCGCCACGACCATTAAATCGTGCGGAGTTGCCTCCAGTAAATTATGTACTCCACGTGCTATATCGGGATATTTGCCGTCAAGGCGCAGGGATATCGGTTGGGCGACCGGAAAATTGTGCGCCATCGCATATTGCTTGACAGCCGAAGCATGCAATTGCATGCCGCGGCCGGCCGGGCGGTCGGGTTGCGTCAATACCAGTGGAATCTCAAAACCGGCCTCGTGCAAGGCCTTGAGGGCAACCGCCGCAAACTCGGGCGTGCCGGCAAAAACAACTCTCATGTCAGCGCACGGCGCTGTGGCCGCCTTTTTTATCGCGACTGCGGTTCAGTTCGCGCTCTTCCTTGAGCATCTTGGATTTGATGCGGTTGCGCTTGAGCGGGGAGAGGTATTCGACAAATACCTTGCCCTTTAAATGGTCCATTTCGTGTTGTATGCACACTGCCAACAAGCCGTCGGCGCTGATTTCGAAAGGTTTGCCTTCCACATCCAGCGCCCGGACCTTGACTTGCGATGGCCGTTCCACCCCATCGTAAATACCGGGCACCGACAGGCAACCTTCTTCATAGACTTGAAGGTCGTCACTGGCCCACACTATTTCAGGGTTGATGAAAACCCGCAGGTCGCTGCGTGTTTCCGACGTGTCGATGACGACGATTTGCTCGTGCACATCCACTTGCGAAGCGGCAAGTCCGATACCCGGCGCCTCGTACATGGTTTCGGCCATATCCTCGGTCAATTGCTTTAGACGGGCATCGAAAACCGTCACGGGCTTGGCAACCTTATGCAGGCGCGGGTCAGGGTAACGCAGAATATTTAATAGTGGCATACGGCTTTTGCGCAACAATTCTTCTGGGAAAGGGCGCGGTTTCTCTTGCTAATTCAAGGATTTATGTGCAGAATTTGATTCAATTTGACAAGAGTTGTCACGTACGCCATTATGCGCGGACAACTGCATTGGCGCCACATTGACAACCGCATCTACTATCGCACTTACAATATTATGTGGTGGCATTCAGACAAATTTAAAGTCATAAGCGCCCGGCCACCCTCATCGGACATAACATGAAAAAGTTTAGCACAGCTGCCACCTTACTTGCTCTTGCATCCATTTTTCTTCCGCTGACCGGCAACGCTTCAGCGGCCGATGAAGCCAGAGTTGACCCCAGCTCGGTCAATTGCACCTTCAGGAAGGATGCCCCGGACCAACATACGGTGGTCAAGGGTGACACCCTGTGGGGCATTTCCGGCCAATTTCTCGACCATCCGTGGTGCTGGCCGCAAGTCTGGGGCCTCAACCGCGAGGAAATCAGGAATCCGCACTGGATTTATCCGGGACAAATTGTCTATTTCGACCGTGCATCCGGCCGTTTGCGTTTGGGCACACCGCTTAACAGCGGGGGCAACAGCCCAGGAACCACGTCCGATGGCCGCATGCAGCCACAGACACGCACCCAGGCGTTGGCGAATCAGGCAATCGCCAGTATTCCAGCTAGCGCGATCGAACCGTATTTGTCGAAGCCGCTGATTGTTTCCGAATCGGAATTGAATGCAACGCCACGCATCATTGCGACCCAGGACGGGCGCGTCAATGTCGGCATGGGCGATCGTGCCTACATCCGCGGTTCGCTGAAGGATGAAACGGCATTTCAGGTCTTCCGCCCTAGCCGTCCGCTGAAGGATCCCGGCACCAATCAAATTATCGGATATGAAGCCGTCTACCTCGGCACCGCGCGCGTGACCAAGCTGGCCAAGACCGACGATTCGGCCAGTACCATCGAAATCACGGAAGCCAAGGAAGAGATCAGCGTCGGTGACCGCCTGTTGCCGGTGCCTCTGGCACCATTCATTAATTACGTGCCCCATTCACCCGCCACGCCGGTGCGGGCGCGCATTGTGTCGATCTACGAAGGCGTGAACAATGCCGGTCAGAACCAGATCGTGACGATCAATCGCGGCCGCAAGGATGGCATCGATATCGGCACGGTGCTGCAACTGTACAGCTTCGGCCCCACCATCAAGGATAAATCCGACAACAACAAACTGATCAAGTTGCCGGACGAGGAATACGGTTCGCTGTTCGTGTTCCGTGTTTTCGATGGCATTTCTTATGCATTGATCATGGAAGTGCGCGACTCGGTCCAGGTCGGCGACGTCGCCAAAACACCGGAGTAAGCTTGACGCCAAGCGAGGGGCCGGTCGCATGGATCCGGCTCGCAGAGATTCCCGGCGTCGGGCTGGAGACGGCACGCAAGCTGCTGACCATCTTCGGTCTGCCCGAGAACATCTTCGCCGCTTCGCCTTCGGCTTTGCGCGCCGCCCTGCGCGATTTGGTCCCTGAGCGTATCGTTGCGGCACTACTTGCGCCGACCACCGCCGATACACAAAACCTGATTGCCCGCACGCTCGACTGGATGGCTCAGCCAGGCAATCGCGTATGCACCCTGGCTGACGCCGACTATCCGCCGCAGTTGCTCAACATTCCCGACCCGCCCTTGATGTTTTATGCCAAAGGCTGCTTCGAACTGCTAGCGGAAAATGCAGTGGCAGTCGTTGGCAGCCGCAATGCGACCGCCCAAGGGATAAAGAACGCGGAGCAATTTGCGTTGGCACTGAGCCGCGCTGGACTGCACACCGTTTCGGGCTTGGCGCTCGGTATTGATGCCGCCGCGCACCGTGGCAGCCTGCAAGGCAATGCCGAGTCAAGCGACACCGGATCGACGATTGCCGTGATCGGCACCGGCATCGACATCGTCTATCCGGCACGCAACCGCGAACTGGCGCATCAGATCGCCGCGGCCGGATGCATCGTCAGCGAATACGCCCTCGGCACGCCGGCCATCGCCGCCAATTTTCCGCGCCGCAACCGCATTATCAGCGGCCTCGCGCGCGGCACGCTCGTGGTGGAAGCGGCGGCACAATCGGGCTCGCTAATCACCGCACGCATGGCCAGCGAGCAAGGGCGCGAAGTGTTTGCCATCCCCGGTTCGATACATTCGCCATTGGCCAAAGGTTGCCACAAGTTGATTCGCCAAGGGGCAAAGCTGGTGGAATCGGCGCAGGATATTCTGGAAGAGTTGACGCCCTACCTTGCTACCGTTCCGGACAGGCAAGAGGCGAACAATTTGACCGACGCCAAGGAAGCAACCGGATTGCTCGGTGCGCTCGGCTTCGACCCGGTCGATGCCGATACGCTTACGCAACGCAGCGGCTTGGAGCCTGCAGCACTAAGTGCCGAATTGCTAAGCCTGGAACTCGATGGCTCCATCGAAGTGTTGCCGGGCGGACTATACCGGCGCGTTGGTTGAACACATTACTTGACCGCAGGTAAATAGAATCTGCGAAATATTCTGCTTCACCGCTTCCAAAACTACGCAAGCCAGGGACTAAGTCTATAATTGAACACAGGGGAGCGCAGTCGACTGTCGGGACTGACGCTTGAACAACAACCTGGCGTAAAGTGGATACCATGTTTGATGTCCTTGTCTATCTCTACGAGACGTATTATCGACCAGACGCCTGCCCCGAACCGGAAGCTCTGGTGAAGAAACTCGCCGCTGTCGGTTTCGAAGACGAAGAAATCACCAAGGCGCTGGGCTGGTTGACTGACCTTGCGGAAACCACCAGCGAATTCTCCGATCGCTACCCGCAGCAAGCTGCGTTCTCATTCGGTACGCGTATTTACGTCGATCGCGAACTCGATCACTTGGGTACGCAAGCCGTCGGCTTCATCCAGTTCCTCGAATCGGCCAAGGTGATCAATGCCATTCAACGCGAAATTGTCATCGAACGCGCGTTGGCTGCCGGGGAATCGCCCATGGCGCTCGATACGCTCAAGGTAATCGTGTTGATTGTGCTGTGGAGCCAAGGCAAGGAGCCGGACAGTTTGATGTTTGACGAGCTCTTCATTGACGAAGATGACGAACCGGAAGCGAAACTGTTGCATTGACGTCACAGTTGCCGGTCCGGATCGCGCTCATAGGCAGACTTAACCAAAGTTTTCCCATTAGTTTGCGTTTATAGCAACAATTTTGCACTGTTGCACCTGTCGCCTTTATCAGGGCAGCTTGTATCCACTTGCGAATTCCGCTGCAACACGCTTATCATTGGCCCCTAAATTGCCAAGCAAATTGCATTATTGACAGGGGTTTCGCGGTGTTGCCTCTTCTTTTCTTGGCCCGGCACCTAATATAGAGCACCTTGCAGGGCACCTTTCAGGATCAAACTTATGAGCAAAACCCTCATCATCGCCGAGAAGCCATCGGTCGCGAACGATATCGCGAAGACGCTCGGCGGCTTTACCAAGCACGATGAGTACTTTGAATCGGAGAAATACGTCCTCTCCTCGGCAGTCGGTCACTTGCTGGAAATCGCCGTGCCCGAGGAATACGACGTCAAGCGCGGCAAATGGTCGTTTGCCCACCTGCCGATGATTCCGCCGCACTTTGCCCTGAACCCGATTGCCAAGACCGAATCGCGCCTGAAAGTGTTGAACAAGCTGATCAAGCGCAAGGATGTCACCGGCCTGATCAACGCCTGCGACGCCGGGCGCGAAGGTGAGCTGATTTTCCGGCTGATCGCGCAATACGCAAAGGCCAAGCAACCGGTGCAACGCCTGTGGCTGCAATCGATGACGCCGGGCGCAATCCGCGATGCTTTCGGTCATCTGCGCGAAGACAAGGACATGTTGCCCCTGGCCGACGCCGCCCGCTGCCGCAGCGAAGCCGACTGGCTGATCGGCATCAACGGCACGCGCGCCATGACTGCCTTCAATTCCAAGGAAGGCGGCTTCTATCTGACTACGGTCGGGCGGGTGCAGACCCCGACGCTGTCGATCGTGGTGGAGCGCGAAGAAAAGATCAAGAAGTTTGTCCCGCGCGACTATTGGGAAGTGCGCGGCGAATTTGTCTGCGCCGCCGGCATCTATGAAGGCCGCTGGCTCGACACCAAGTTCAAGAAGGACGAGACCGACCCGGAAAAGCGCGCCGAGCGCCTGTGGAGCAAGGCCGCCGCCGAATCGATCGTCGCGGCTTGCCGCAACAAGCAGGGCACGGTCACGGAAGAATCCAAGCCGACTACCTCGATGTCGCCGGCCCTGTTCGATTTGACCAGTCTGCAGCGCGAAGCCAATGCGCGCTTTGGTTTCTCGGCCAAGAACACGCTGGGCCTGGCGCAGGCACTGTATGAAAAGCACAAGGTGCTGACCTATCCGCGTACCGATTCGCGTCACTTGCCCGAAGACTATATGAGTACGGTCAAGCAGACGCTGGAAACGATTTCGGAAAACCACAATTACCAGCCGTTCTCGGCGCAGATTCTGAACAAGAACTGGGTCAAGCCGAACAAGCGCATTTTCGACAATACCAAGATCAGCGATCACTTTGCCATCATTCCGACCACGCTGGCGCCGAAGAACCTGTCCGAACCCGAGCAAAAGCTGTACGACCTGGTGACGCGCCGCTTCCTGGCGATCTTCTTCCCGGCAGCCGAATTCCAGGTCACGACACGCTACACGGAAGTCTCCGGCCATCAGTTCAAGACCGAAGGCAAGGTCATGACCAACCCCGGTTGGCTGGCCGTGTATGGCAAGGAAGTGGTCGACGAGAAGGATTCAGAAGACAAGGGCATGCTGGTGCCGGTGGCCAAGGGCGAAAAGGTCAAGACCGAGAAAGTGACGGCCAACGGGCTGGTGACGAAACCGCCTGCGCGCTATACGGAAGCGACGTTGCTGTCGGCCATGGAAGGCGCAGGAAAGCTGATCGACGACGAGGAATTGCGCGACGCGATGGCCGGCAAGGGCCTGGGCACGCCGGCCACGCGCGCCGCCATCATAGAAGGTCTGCTGAACGAAAAGTATCTGTTGCGCGAAGGCCGCGAAATGATGCCGACGGCCAAGGCGTTCCAGTTGATGACGCTCTTGCGTGGGCTCGGGGTGAACGAGTTGACCGCACCGGAGTTGACCGGCGAATGGGAATACAAGCTGTCGCAGATGGAACGGGGCAAGATCAGCCGCGAAGAATTCATGCGCGAAATTGCGCAGATGACCCAGATCATCGTCAAGCGCGCCAAGGAATACAACAACGATACGATACCGGGTGACTACGCGACCCTGCATACGCCATGCCCGAATTGCGGTAGTGTGGTGAAGGAGAACTATCGCCGCTTCGCCTGTACCAAGTGCGAATTCTCGATGACGAAGACGCCTGCAGGACGCCAGTTTGAAATCGCCGAGGTCGAGGAATTGCTGACCAATCGGACTATCGGGCCTCTACAGGGTTTCCGCTCCAAGATGGGACGCCCGTTTGCCGCGATCCTGAAAATTTCGCGCGACGAGGAAATCAAAAACTTCAAACTGGAATTCGACTTCGGTCAGAATGACGGCGAAGGCGAAAACGGCGAAGGTGTCGACTTCACCGGCCAGACGCCACTGGGCGCCTGCCCGAAATGTGGCGGCGGCGTGTTTGAAATGGGCCTGGCCTACGTGTGCGAACACAGCGTGGCGAAACCGAAGACTTGCGACTTCCGCAGCGGCCGCATCATCCTGCAGCAAGAGATCCTGCCGGAACAGATGGCGAAACTGCTCAACGAAGGCAAGACAGACCTGTTGCCCGGCTTCGTCTCGACACGCACGCGCCGCCCGTTCAAGGCTTTCCTGGCCAAGGGCAAGGACGGCAAGGTGAGCTTCGAGTTCGAGGAACGCAAGGCCAAGGTACCGGCCAAAGGCAAGGCGGGCGCCAAAGTCGAGGCAGAGGAAGAAGACGCGCCGGAACCGAAGAAGGTCGCCGCCAAGGCTGTTGCGAAAGCGCCGGCCAAAAAGCCTGCAGCAAAGAAACCGGCCACCAAAACTGCGAGCAAAACCGCAGTCAAGAAAGCGCCGGCCAAGAAAGCCGCATGATCAATTCTTATCGGCGATCGGCTCATAACGCCGTTCGCCGGTTTGCGGCTGGTAGTACACCTGCATCAAATTTCCCGTTTCCGGGTCGATGAAGCGTTCGTCGGTCGCTTCCCAGAGCGCGCCTTCGCGGCCAGCCTGGCCACGATAGCGCCAGCGCTCCAGCAAGACAGCCACACACAGCAGGCCGCCCCAGATGAGTGGCGGAAATAGCGGCCGTGCCCCTTCAACGCAAGGCCAGAGGCCGATTGCAACAAGAAGCAGCGACAAAACGAGCACGAACGCGCGCATCATTCCACCTTCTCGACAACCACAACCGTGCCGTAAGCGACAATTTCGCTCATGGTCTGTCCGATCTCGGACGAATCGAAACGCATCATGACAACGGCATTGCCGCCCATCCGGTGCGCATTCTTGACCATGCGGTCCACCGCGTGACGCCGCGTTTCTTCCAGCAGTTGTGTGTATTCGACGATTTCACCGCCAAACACCGAGCGCAAGCCGGCCATGAAATTACCCGCCAGACCTCTGCTGCGCACCACCACGCCGAAGACTTGTCCCTTGACTTCCTTGACGCGGTAACCGGTCAGGTTTTCTGTTGTTACGACAATCATAATTCCACCCTTTTATGTTGATCTTTGCCGGTTCGGCACCGAAGTTCGCCCCGTCACGACAATGTAGTACGGCGCAAGCTGGATGAAAACGGTAATCGGTAAAGAATTTCACCTGGGACACGCATCGGGGAATATGTGAATATTGCACTTATGGCACAAAACGATGCTGAAAAGTCACGCGTGTTGCAAATATTGCGCTATGATTTATTTGCAATATTGGCAAATCCGGCTCCTGCCGCATTGTCCATTTTCATCACTTACACTTATTTCAAGGGATGTTGACATGAATGAAATCGTAGCGACTAGCCCCAGCAAGGATGACTGCAACATCGCCATGCTCGCGCATTTGCTGGGAATATTTTTCGGCTTTGTGCCGTCTCTGGTGATCTGGCTGATCAAGAAAGATGACTCCGCCTTCATATCCCAGGAGGCGAAAGAAGCGTTGAACTTTCAAATCACGCTGATGATCGGTTTCTTCATCGCCGGTGCCCTGACCATCATTCTGATCGGGATGGTCCTCTTCCCGGTACTGTGGATACTCGATGTCGTCTTCTGCATCATGGGTGCCGTGGCAGTTTCAAAGGGACAGGGTTACCGCTATCCGTTCGCGCTCCGTCTCATCAGCTAGCCATCGCCAGCGGCAAAATCACGCTCGCAGTCAGCCCCCCGCCTTCGCGGTTGGCGAGCGTGATGCGTCCGCCGTGCGCCTCGACGATTTCGCGGGTGAGCGCCAAACCCAGCCCGGTGCCGCTGCGCTTGGTGGAATAGAATGGAATCAGTGCGTTGGTCAGCACCGTTTCGTTCATGCCGCTGCCGCGGTCCATGACATCGATACGAAATACGCCTTGCTGACATACTGCCGTGAGCGATATCTGATCCGGCGCCGAGCCCGACTCATGTGCATTCTTCAATAGATTGAGCAGTGCTTGTTCAATTTGCGTCGCATCAAAATTTCCCGGCTCGTGCGGCACGTCGCCTATTCTGGCAAATGCATACTGCATGGCGAGCCGATCAAGAAATTCCGGCCAGGCGACATGTTGCAGGCGTGGCGCGGGCAGTTTGGCAAATCGTGCATAGCCAAGGATAAAGTCCTCCAGATGGCGCGAGCGTTCTGCGATGGTGGCCAAAATGTTTTCCAGGCGCTCGGGCTGGCCGCGCCGCAACAGCTCGCCGCCTGACGCAGCCAAGGAAGCAATCGGCGCCAGTGAATTGTTCAATTCATGGCTGATCACGCGGATGACTTTCTTCCAGGTCAGCACTTCCTGGCGCCGCAGCTCTGCGGTCAGCAGGCGAAGCAGGAGCAATTCGTGCGACCTGCCGTTGAGATGGAATCCGCGCCGCGCCAGGTGGTACACCTCCTCCTCGTCATCACCTAATTCGTGCACGACGGTAAAGAGACCGTCTCCGCCGCGCATCACGGCTTCACGCAATGCTGCATGGGCTTGTTCCAGCACGGCGGCAAGTGTCAATCCCTCAAGCTTCCGCCCCTGGTTGAGCATTTGCCGGGCCGCGAGGTTGGCGAACACGATAGGGCCGCCGTCGGCCACCAACAACATGGCAACGGGCGTGTTTTGCACCATCGTGTCGAGCAGCAATTCGCGCTGCACCAGCCCCAGTCGCTGGGCGCGCAAGACGTCGCCAAGCAGATTATGGGCATCGACCAGATCACCGACTTCGTCGCTCCGGTTCCAGCGCAAGCCGAATGAATAATCGCCGTCCTTGTAACTGGTCGCCGTGCCGGCCAGTGCGCGGAACATGGACAGCATCGGTTCGAGTTGCGACCTGACCGCGACGATGGCCACCGGCAGCACTGCCAGAAAACTCAACAGGGCGGCGAGCAGCGGCTGGTCCGGCAACCAATGCAGCAGGGCTACAAGCCCTGTCAGAGCGACGATCAACAGGGCGGCGACGAGCAACACCCAGCGCACCACCAAAGGCATGCGGTAGCGATTTGGCGGCACAGGGGAATCCATGTCAGCCTCGATTGATACCGAGACGCTCAAGGCGACGGTACAGCGCTTGCCTGCTCATGCCCAGGGCGCCGGCTGCCTGGGCGATCACGCCGCCGGCCTCGGCGAGCGCGCGTTCTATGGCAGCGCGGTCCGGTTCGGCGTCGGCTGCGGTAGCGACAGGGGTGGGGCCGGAAATTTGCCCTGCTGCCGCGGACGCATTCGGCAAACGGAGGTCGGCAACACCGATGACCGTACCCGATGCCAGCAGGGCCGCACGTTGCATGACGTTTTTCAGTTCGCGCACATTGCCGGGCCAGGTGTGCCTGAGCAGGGCCGCAATTGCGTCGGGGTGCAGACTCTTGCCTGCACCGAGGAAATGTTCGGCGAGAGGGGCGATGTCGGCTGGCCGCGCGGCCAGCGGCGGCAAGGTCAGTTCGATCACATTCAGGCGGTAAAACAAGTCTTCGCGGAAACTACCTGCCCGAATCATGGCGGGCAGATCGGCGTTGGTGGCACTCAAAACGCGTACCTTGACCTGGCGTTCGCGGTTTGAACCGAGGCGCTCGAAGCGGCCCGTCTCAAGCACACGGAGAAGTTTCATCTGGCCGGCCGGCGGCAAGTTGCCGATCTCGTCGAGAAACAGCGTGCCGCCGTCGGCCGCCTCGAACTTGCCCTCGCGCGCCTTGCCTGCACCCGTGTACGCACCGGCGTCCGCGCCGAACAGTTCGGCCTCGATCAATTCCGAAGGCAGGGCGCCGCAGTTGAGCACGACAAATGGGCCGTCGCGCACAGCCGAGTTGGCCTGAATAATTTCGGCGATGCGTTCCTTGCCGGCGCCGTTGGGGCCGCTGATGAGAACCGGTACGTCTGCGCGCGCGACCTGGCAGGCCAGCAGCAACACGCGCTCCGTTGCAGAATCGTTCCATACCATGCCGCGCAGATCATAGCGTTGTTCCAGTTCGCGCCGCTGGCGCCGCTCGTGCTGCACACGCCGGCGCAATTCGCGGTTGACCTGTCCCAGTTCAAGCAGGTTCAAGGCCGTCGCCAGCAGGCGCTTGTCATCCCAGGGCTTGGATAGATAGTCCGCCGCGCCGGCTTTGATGAGATCGACTGCAACGTCGAGCTGGGTCCAGGCGGTCAGTAAAATGACGGGCAAATCGGGGTGACGCGTGCGGATTTCGCGAAACAGCGCAACCCCTTCGGCGCCGGAAGTGGTGTCGTCCGCGAAATTCATGTCTTGAATTACCAGGTCGACTTCGTGTTCATCGAGCAGCGCAAGTCCGCGCGCTGGCGATTCTGCATATAAGGCGCTGATATCGTGCAAGGAAAGCAGCACCTCCAGCGCAATGGCCACGGCTTTGTTGTCGTCGATAATCAGGACTGTTGGCATGGACAGGAATACGTTCAGGGACAAACCGATGATACATGATCACGGGTTGCCGACGAAATAACCCGCGCCGATGATATATCAGCCATGCTGGGCAGCGAGCCAGGCATCGATCGCAGGCAGGCGCTGTTCGCGTATCCGGATGCGGTCTCTGATACGAGCAGCAGCCATGTCTACATCATGGCGTGCGCTGCGGGCCAAGTGTGCCTCGGCATAGGCATTGAGCTTGGTAATTGTCGCCGGATCGGCGGAGGGGTCCGCCAATTGAGGGAAATAGCGGCTCATGGAGTTGGCGTCGACCAGGTGTTCGACTTGATCGATGTGGTCCAGGGCGAAATCGAAGGCAAGTTCGGCATGTTCGTTCGCGACGACGGCGATCATCCCTGCGCTATTGGTTGCACCCGGCTCGTCCCCGATCGCCAGTTGCAGCGCCCGACGCGCGAGTGTGTCGTCGCGGGGCAGCGCCAAAAGGCGATACATGCGATCCCTGATCAACGGCGATTTTTCGGCGCGCGCCGTCGCATGCAGTGCTTCCCATGTGGCCGCATCAGCGTGCCTGGCCACCACTTCGGTGACAACCGTGCGCAATGGCGCCGGTAGCGCGCCCTTTTCCACCTGTTGGGCCGCATAGCGCCGGCGTGCCTCCGCAATCGTGGCACCGTCTCCCAGGATGCCCAAGGTGGCGACCAATGACTGACGCAATTGGGCGACATCGTCCGACTCGTCTGCCTGCGCGACCCAACCGACTTGCTCCAGCTTCGGCGTCAGGCGGGCCGCAGCAAATTGATCGAAGCGCGACTGACGCTGCAAATCACCGCGATATTGCCGGTGAATGACAGAGAATTTATCGGCGATCCCTGCCCAAACTTGCGGGTCAGCGTTCATCGGTACGGCTTGCGCAAGATCGAGAAAATCGCTCATCGGACGTTTGCCGGCCAGGCCCAACGACCAGCTGTCGGAGATCAGGCCAAGTTGATCGATCGGTTCGAGCGTGGCAAACGCCGCTGTCAATGCAGCAAAATTCTGCGCTGCGTATCGGGTACGGTAATAGCCGCCTTGCCCGACATTGACCAGCACTGCGCCGCATCCGGGCAAGTTGAGCAGGGCCTTGCCCCCCTCGACAACAAGCCGTGTCTGTTGCGCCGAGCCGACCAGGGATGCGGCCACCGGCACACGCCATATCAGTGCGGCCTTGTGCGGCCGGTCGCTACTGAATTCAGTCTGGGTCAGCGCGACTGTTGTTGCGCCGTCGCGGCAAACCGGCTCCCCGACTTCGATCATCGGCACGCCCGGTTGCAAAGTGAAATCGTGCGCCATGGCGCTGACGTTTTTGCCCGCAGCACGGTCGATCTCGCGCCAGAAGTCGTCCGAGTCGGTGTTGCCATAGGCATGCGCGCGCATGTAGGCACGCACGCCCTGGCGCCATGCGTCTGGCCCGACGTAGTTCTCAAGCATGTGTATGACGGCTTCGCCTTTGGAGTAAGTAATGGCGTCGAACGCCTGGCTCGCCTGTTCGACGGTGGCAACATGCTGGACCACGGGATGCGTGCTCGCCATCGCGTCCTGCTCCATGGCGTGTTCGCGGCCATCGACCGCCCCCAGTTCAACATGCCATTCCGGATGCAGGCGTTGCGTCGTGCGGCGTTCCATCCATGAGGCGAAACCTTCATTGAGCCACAAGTCATCCCACCAATGCATGGTAACGAGGTCGCCAAACCATTGATGTGCCATCTCATGCGCTTCGGTCTCGAATATGCCGATCTTGTCGTCTGCGGTGGCAATTTCCGGGTCGAGCAGCATCGAATGTTCGAACGTGAAGATCGCACCCCAATTTTCCATAGCGCCGAAAAACTCGCTACTACCCGGACCGGCGATATTGTCGAGCTTGGGCAGCGGATAGCGCACACCGAAATAGTCGTTGTATTCGCGCAGGATGCCTTTCGACGCATCGAGTGCAAAACTCGCCTGGCGCAACGCACCCTTGCGCGTGACGACGCCAAGTTCCGTACCATCCTGTTCGGTGCTGACGCGTTCGAATTCGCCTTCGGCGAAGAACAGCAAGTAGGTCGACATGGTCGGCGACTCGCCGAAACTGACGCGCTTGCGGCCGTTGGGCAATGACGTCTGCACAGCGACCGGCATGTTGCTCAGTGCCATCAACCTTTGCGGCAGGTCGGCATGCAGGGTGAAGCTGGCTTTGTACTCCGGCTCGTCCCAACAGGGAATCATGCGTCGCGCATCGGAATTTTCAAATTGCGTATACAGCGCACGTCTATGGCCTTCGTCGGTATCGTAATCGATGGCAAACAAGCCCGCAGCTTGGGTGCCGATCACGCCGCTATAGCCGATATTGAGGCGATAGCGCCCCTTGGCAATGGCGTGGGAGAAGAAAAAACTAGCGCTCTGGGTCTCATTGTCGACGACAATTTTTTGCGCCGCGACTGCCGGAGCCGTGGCGTGCATTGCTTCAAGGCTCGCGCCTTTGAACTGCAGGTCGGCAGCATTCAAGGTGATGCTCTTGACCGGCTTCAGCACGTCGATGTCAATGGCAACCTCAGCATCGAAATGCAGGCTGTCAGGATGCGGGTCGAGATCGATATCGTAATGCAGCGGCTTGACCGTGCGAGGCAATTGCGTTGTGATTTCCACTGCGGCTGCATTGGCAAGCACATTCGCCAGCGCCAGTATGCCGGCTGATATCGTGTTTCGAAACATTCTCTTTTCCTGATTTGCAATCTATATCGCAATTATACGGTGAGACAATTTTCCGCTAGCCCGGATATTTCATCGGGACGTGGAATGATGGCGCACAAGTCGCGAGACAGTTTGTGATTGGAGCCACAAAATGGCTTCGAATCGTGCGCCAGCATCCGCGCAGGCCGGCTGTACAAATCGGATCTATTGCCAACAAACAGAGAACCCAATCGACATATGCCTTCCTTTCAAGTTTCTGGCCCTAGGCAGCACGCGTGGCGATGGCCGGCGATATTTTCGATGCGCGTCGCGCCGGACCGAAGACGGCGAGTACACCAAGAAGCCACAACAGGACGCTGCCGGCAGCGAGATAGCCTATAGGCATCTTGCTCATTTCCAGTTGCGCCACAAGAATTTGATTGAGCCCGACAGCCAGGATCAGACCTGCGACGACGCCACCGCTGGTAATCAGCACATTCTCGGTGATGAAGTAGCGCAGGATATCAACCCTGCGCGCACCGAGTGCGCGGCGCACGCCGATTTGCTTGCGCCTTTGCGATATCCATAGCGTCGTCATGCCGACGATGCCGCTCGCGGTCACAAGCAACAGGAGGGCGCTCACTGCAATGAGCATCCAGGCCAGCGTGCGGTCGTCGCGATAGCGATCAGCGCGTATTTCGTCCAACGACTTGACTTTAACGACCACCGGATAAGGCGTGATCTTGCGCAGGGCGGCTTCGGCATCGCGCATGACGCGGTCACGCTGCGCCGGATCGACGCGCACGGCAAATTGCGCTGCGGGCGCCGAAGTGCGCACCGGCGCGATGGTGGAAAATTCGCCGCGATTGCCGGTTGCCGCTCCGGGCGTCTGCAGGCGCTGCACCACGCCGATGATTTGCGCTTCATCGGCGTCCGCACCGATGCCGAAAAACATTTTCTTGCCGACCACACTTGCCGCGCCTGGATACAAGGCTTGTGCCAATGCCTGCGTCACGATGACTTTCTTGATGTGCAAGTCGACCTTGTCGGTGTCGACTTCATCGACTTCGTCTGCATTGAATTCGCGCCCCTCGACAAGATTCAGTCCCAGCGTTTTGATCATGGAATCAGGCGATTCGTACTGCGCGACTGTTGCAGTCGGCTGCGCCTGGTTCCTCTCGGTGGCAACGCTGGTGTTCCATCCGGATCGCGTCATGGGCATCTGGTTCACCCAGGCCACGGCCTGCACGCCCGGCAGCGCTGCGAGGGTCTCGCGGTCACGCTGTTGCTGCGCAATGATATCGGCGAATCCAGGATTGGTGACTGGAGAAAGATGGATCATGAACATTGCGCTTTCGTCGGCGATGCCGCTTGACCTGTTGGCCGCCTCGTAGCGCAAGTTGACAATGTATAAGGCATTGGTCAGCACGGCGAGACTGATTGCGACCTGCAGTGCCACCAGCAAGGGCGCAACTTTGCCACGCAAAAGAACCGATAGTATCGGACGGATTTCCATGCCGTTCCCCTTTATTGAGATTTGAGTTGCAGCGCCGGCGTTACCTGACAGGCGCGCCATGTGGGTAGGAGGCCGGCCACGATGCTCGACAATACCGCCAGTGCGAATGTCAGTGCCAGCATGCTCCAATCCATGTGCGCCAGCGCGGCATAGCGCTCCGACTGCCGCGCCAGCAGCCATAGGGCAGCGATGCTTAGCAAGAGGCCGAGAAGACCTCCGGCAAGTCCAACGACGGCTGCCTCAGTGAGGAACTGCTTGAATATTTCCGCCTTGCTTGCGCCGAGCGCGCGCCGCACGCCGACCTCGCCGGCACGCACCGAAAACTTGGCCAGCAGCAGACCCACCGTGTTGACCAGGCATAGCGTGAGAAAACCAAACGCCAGCCAGGTTGATATCCGTCCGTCGTCGCTGACGACGTGAAGGTGATCCATCCATTCCATGACGTCGTAAAGACGATTGATATTCTGACGCGCAAAACGGCTGAACTTGTGTTGCTCGCGTGTATAGCTGTCAAGGTAGTCCTGCAAGGCCGAACGTTCGACGGCGGACTTCATTTCAAACCAGAATTGAATCCAGGTGCACTCGGAATCGAGAAAACCCTGATAGCCGGGAGCGCTCGGCCCGTAACAGCTCATGCTGCCCGAGGTGTTGGTCTGCAGGCGTACGGCAGTCTGGAATGGAATGAAGATATCGTCTTCGCCGGCAAAATTCCCGCCGTTGCCGTTGATCAGATGCGTATATCGCGGCATGGGGTGCCAATCGCCGAGTACGCCGACGACTTCAAAATCGTTGTTGAACAGCCGGATATGCTTGCCGATCGCGTCCTGCGCGCCGAACAATTTCTCGCTCATGCGGCGGCTCAACACCACGACGTTCGCGGTACTCTTGTCCTGCGCAGGCGCCCAGGCGGCGCCGCGCAGAAAGGGCACGTCGAACATGGGAAAATAATCGCTGGTTGTAGCCAAACCATCGGCCTCGACTGTGCCGAGATCGGCGCGACTTTGTACGATTGCGCCGGTTACGCCAAAGACGGCGGTGCGCCGTGCGCCCTGCCCGCTTTGCAGGAAGTTATTGGCGTCGCGATAGGTAACCTGGTTATCATCGGGCAACTGCCCCGGTACATAACGGTCGATCGGCTCGTTGTCGATTAACGGCACGAACAGGCGACTGCTCTTGGCCGGGATCGGATTGCCCGACATCATGTGCAGGATGGTCAGCGTGGAAATGCTGGCTGCCACCCCGACGGTCAGCGTCAGCACCATCAAGCCTGTGAGGACGGGATTGCGCCTTAGATTGCGCAAGCCGAGCATTAAATAGTAGTACAGCATGGCGCTCTCCTCAGGCGATGGCGCTTTGGCCTGCGCCGGCGGCAAACAGGTTGGGCATCTTGCGCACCAGGTCGCTGACCTGGCCGTCGATGATGTGCACATTACGCTGCGCGCGCACGGCCAGTTCCGGATCGTGCGTCACCATCAGGATGGTGGTGCCGGCGGCGTTGATTTCCTCCAGCAATTCCATTACGCCGCGTGCCATTTGCGTGTCGAGGTTGCCGGTCGGTTCGTCCGCCAGCAGCAGCTTGGGCGATCCGGCCAGAGCGCGCGCGATGGCGACGCGCTGCTGTTGGCCGCCGGATAGTTCGGCAGGGTAGTGGCGCATGCGCGACGCGAGGCCAACCTGGCTCAGGGCGTCTTCGATACGTTTGCGCCGCTCGGCTGCGCCGAAGCCGCGGTAGCGTAAGGGTACGTCGACGTTGTCGAACAGGTTAAGGTCCGGGATGAGGTTGAAACCCTGGAAAATGAAGCCGAGTTTTTCGTTGCGCAGCCGCGAGCGCGCGTTGTCGTCCAAGCCCTTGACGTTGACACCATCGAGCAGGTAGTCACCACCATTGAATTCTTCCAGCAGGCCGGCGATATTGAGGAATGTGGTCTTGCCCGAACCAGAAGGGCCGGTCACGGTGACGAATTCGCCCTGCTTGACATGGATGTCGAAGCCACGCAGTGCGTGCGTCTCTATCATGTGGGTGCGGTATACCTTGCTGAGACTTTTCATTTGCAGCATGTTCGGCTCCTTTATGGACGGATTCAGTGTCTATTGGTTGATCGTAACGCGAGCGGCGTTCTCGAAGGTGTCGGTGCCGGCGATGACGATCTTGTCGCCTTGCTTCAACCCGGCCAGAATTTCCACGGCAGTGACGCTGGTTGCGCCGGTCTGAATCGGGCGCCGCACAGCAACGCCGTCTTCCATCACGTAGGCAAAACGGCCACCTTCGTTTTCGACGAACGGGCCGCGCGGCACGATCAGCGCATTGGGTTTTTCCTCGATCAGCAAGCGCGCCGACACGCGCTGGCTCTGGCGCAGCCCCGGCGGCTGCGTGCCGTCGAAACGCACGCGCGCCAGCACTTCGTTCTTCACCACTTCTGGCGAGAGGGCCGACAGCTTGCCCATGGCCTTCACATCGCCGACGGTGATTTCGGCGTTCATGCCGAGGCCGAGATCGGCGACATAGGTCTCGGGTATTTCCAGTTCGACTTCCAGCACAGACAGGTCGACCAGGGTCATCAGCGCGGCATTGGCGGTCACGGCGCTGCGGTCTGCCACCGAGAGCGTGCCGACGAAGCCGTTGACCGGCGCACGCATTTGCAGTTCGTCGACCTTGCGTTGCAGGCTGGCCAGCAGCAGGCGCTGCCGCTCGAGCTGGCTCTGTTTGGTTTTCAGTTCGAGGCCGACATCTTCGTTTTCCAGCAAGGCGGCCTGTTCGGCATGCTTGCTGCGAATTTCGGTGGAGCGCACGGCATCTTGCGCTTTCATGAATTCGATCTTGCCGACCACGCCGAGCTCGCCGGCATTCTGGATGCGCTGCAGCGTGCGCAAGGCCGAGATGCGGTCGATTTCTGCCTGGTCGGCATCGCGCTGCGCCAGCAGTTTCTGTTTTTTGGCCAAGATGGCTTGATGCGCAACTTCAGATTGCAATTGCTCAAAACTCGATTGTTCGCGCTTGAGTTCGTCGCTCAGATCGGGCGAATCGACGACGGCGACAATGTCGCCCTTCTTGACCGTATCGCCGGCATGCACTTTGAGCGTGACCATGCCGGCAGCGGTGGAATACAGTGTAGGACTGACGGCGGCGACGACGCGGCCATTGACCGCGGCATCGCGCACCAGCGTTCCGCGCGACACGTCGCCAAAGCGCAGGCGTGCCGCATTGACCGAGTGGGAGGTGCCGCGCCAGGCGCTTAACAAGGCAATCACGGCCACCAGACCGGCCAAGCCTAGCCCGATGCGCAAAGCGAGGCGCCTGCGCCCTGCGTTGGCGGGCTCGCTGAGTTGCGTGTCTTGTGAAGAAGTGTCGCGGATCATGATGCACCTGCTTTTTGTCAATGCAGGTGCACTATGCAGAAACTATGCCACTCAATAATTGCTTGATTTTATTGAAGTTTTTGTGCGGACACCATGTGTCCGCACTGTCCGGGGGTGTCCGCGGACGGCCTCCGGATTGTCCGGTCAGTGCACGACCTTGGCACGCAAGGCTTCCAGCGTTTTCGGCAGGCTGTCCTTGCCCAGCGAATCGACCACCCAGCCCAGACCCATCGGGACCGGGCCCGGATCGCTGTAGACGAAGTATTTGACGACCGATTTGGTCTTGTCGGTGGCAAGCGGCTGCAAGTCCCAGTAACCGCTGGTGTCGGCGATGGTTTCTTCCTGCTTCAGTGCCGGTTGCTGGACCATTTTCCACGACAGGTGGCAGGAAGCCGTGGCATTTTTCGGCTCGGCGATTTTTGGCTCCATGCGAAGCCGGTACTTCTTGATCTTGCCGAGCGGCAGTTTCAGCGTCATGTCGATGATGGAAAAAGCATCGGTTGCCTGTACAACGCGAGTTTGATCGGTGTTTGGCATGAAGCCGGGATAGGCAGGGAAATCGAGTATGACTGCGCACAGCTTTGATACCGGGGCGTTGACGATGGTGGCGGCGAGATAGGACTTGCCCGCGCTATCGGGTTTGCTGAGGTCGGTGATGTTGACGCGATTTTCCGCCAGTGCGCCGGGATCAGTCTCGGCCGCTGCAAGATCGAATGCGTGGAAGGCGAATAACAAACCCGGCAACAAAACGGCGCTACGAATGGAAAAAACAGAAAACATGGATCGCGTTCCTGAGTCAGTTGGAAAAATTATTTCTGCGCCTTGAGCGGCAGGTTCGACAGGGTGAACATGGCAATCATGCCGATCAGACCAACCCAATAATCGGTCGGGAAAATACCCAGCCAGTGCTTGTGCCAGGCGACGCCAGCAGGATTGAATTTTTCCAGACCGTAAGCCGGGTTACAGACAAACCAAAGAAAATCCTCGCTGGTCCAGAACAGCATCAGGCAGGCCAGCACGCGGCATTCGGCGCGCCAGGACCAGTGGCCGGCGAAGATCAGCGGAAAGTGAAACAGAATGGCGATAAAGGGAAATACCCAGGCGTGGTAGCCGGTCATCGCGCGGCCGCCCCAGAAAATGTCGAGCAGCCAATGATGCTCGATGCGCCAGGTCGGCAGATTGGCCGCCCACCCGCCTGCGCCCTCAATCTGGATTTCCACTTCGGCGAAAAAGAAACCAAGCAGGACCACGGAAGCAATCAGCAGCAACAGATGGATGGAGCGCAGCGGAGCCTTCACTTCAATCTCCCGCACCCAATACAACGTCGAGCACGCGCTGCGCCGCATCGGGACGGCCAAGCGCCCGTGCCTTGTTGCGCATATCGGCCAGCTTGGCAGGATCGTTGAGCAAGAGGTTGACGCGGTATTCCAGCGTCACGGCGTCGGAAGCCTTCAGGGCGACGCCCTGCTCGAGCAGGAAATCGGCGTTGCGTTCTTCCTGGCCGGGGATCGGGGAATTGACGATCATCGGCAAACCCATGGCCAGGCATTCGGAGACGGTCAAGCCGCCCGGCTTGGTGATCACCAGATCCGCGCATGCCATCAGGCGTTCGACCTTGTCGGTAAACCCTTGCGCCAGAAGGCGGCCCGGATATTGTGCGGCGATGGCTTGCAAGGCGGCCAGCGCTTCGGCATTTTTACCCGCCAGCACCACGAGCTGGAAATCGGGGTTGAGTTTCAACAGCCGTGCGGCAACCGTATCGAGGCTGCCCAGCCCTGCCCCGCCTCCCATCAGCAGCAAGGTCTTGCGTTGCGCATCGATGCCGAATTCCGCAGCGCAGATTTGCCGCTCGTTGACTTTGCCGAAGGCCGGCATGATGGGAATGCCGGTGACATGGATCGTCGCGCCGGGAATGCCGAGCGCGCGCATGCGGTAGGCGATTTCCTCGTTGGCGGCGAAATAGCCGTCCATGTGTTCATGCACCCACATGCGATGCAGGTCGAAATCGGTGACCTGGACCCAGACCGGGCACGTCAGATTTCCCTTGCGCTTTTCTCGCGCCAGCAATTCGGCCGGCAGGAAATGCGTGCAGACAATGACGTCCGGCTGAAAGGCGTCGATTTCCTTGACCAGATCACGCGTATTCAGATGTTCGATTGCGCGGCGCAACTTCTGCATCTTGCTGCTTGGTTCCGCA
>DATBQE010000128.1:0-4872 GCA_036561005.1 Burkholderiaceae bacterium
ATTCCTGATCCATCCGTTTGGCCCAATTATAAAAAACCTTTCCGTGTTCGGCTGCCTGATCTACCTGGCGATCATGGAAGAACACTGATGGTCTCGCGACACCGCGACGTTGCATTGCCTCGTTGTCCGTGGCAGCATGCAAGAGCACAATCGAATGGAACTGCCCATGACTTTCAACGTGGATCCCGACATCACCCAAGCCTCGACCTTGGACACTTCTTTCTACACGGAGGAAGTGAATTTTCGGCTGGCGCGCGAACGCGTGTTCGCCCGCTCGTGGCAATGGCTGGGTTCATTGGACGATGTCGCGCAACCGGGCAGTGTGGCGCCGCGCGAGTTCTTGCCGGGCTTGCTCGGCGAGTCGCTGATGCTGGCGCGCGACGAAATGGGCGAATTGCGTTGCCTGTCCAATGTCTGCACGCACCGCGGCAATATCCTGGTACACGAGGCATGCAAGGCGCAACAAATCCGTTGCGGCTATCATTCGCGGCGGTTCGACCTGACAGGGAAATTTATTTCCATGCCGGAGTTTGCCGACGCCAGGGATTTCCCCTCCGAGCGAGACAACCTGCCTGCCGTGCCGTTTGCGCAATGGAAGAATCTTGGCTTTGCCGCGCTCGACCCGGTCGCGCCACTGGAAGAATTCCTTGCAGAAGTCAGCGCCCGTCTGCACTGGCTGCCGATTGAAGAATTCATCCACGACCCGGCACGCGACCGAAACTTCATACTGGAGGCGCATTGGGCCTTGTACGTGGAAAATTATCTTGAGGGTTTCCATATCCCCTTCGTGCATGCCGGCTTGAACGCCGTTGTGGACTACGGCAGCTATGCAAGCGAGGTCGGCCGCTATGCCAATCTTCAGCTCGCGCTGGCAAAGGAGGGAGAATCGGCCTTCGACATCCCGCCGGGCACACAAGACCACGGCAAACGAGTGGCAGCCTATTACTGGTGGATTTTCCCCAATCTCATGCTCAACTTTTATCCCTGGGGACTGTCGCTCAATCTGATTGAGCCGCAGAGCTTGAACCAAACGCGCATCAGCTTTCGCTCATTCGTTTGGGATGCAAGCAAACTGGACGTGGGCGCCGGCGCCGGGCTCGATACGGTTGAGATGGAAGACGAGGAAATCGTGCGTGCCGTGCAGCGCGGCGTACGCTCCCGCTTTTACCATCATGGACGCTATTCTCCGACACGCGAGCGCGGCTTGCATCATTTTCATCGGCTGCTATGCGAATTCATGGACAAGACAGGCGACGCAAGATCAGTCAAAACCTAACCTGCCGAAATCGATGCTAGGCGCCTTTCTGCCTTTCCTCTTGCGCCATATCTGCAGCAGACGTTTGCGGTAACGACTCGGCCTCGTTCATCGCGTCAAGTTGCGGCGCCACCAGCGGCAGCAGCAGGCTGAATCTGGTTCCGCCGTCATCCCGCCCGCTCGACACCGCGATTTGTCCCCCGAGTAAGCCTGTGACGAGATTGTGAACAATGTGCAATCCCATGCCGGACCCGCCTTGGCCGAGGCGGGTGGTGAAGAAAGGCTCGAAGACACGGCGCAGATTATCGGGATGGATGCCTTTCCCGCTATCGTATACGTCGATGCAAACGTGCTCCTCACCGGAAAGGCTGGCACTGATGCGAATGAAACCCCGCTCTGCCGTGGAAAAACCGTGAATCAGCGCATTGTTGACAAGGTTGATCAATACCTGGCCGAGCGCGCCGGGGAAGCTGTCGAGTACGATGGCCTCGTCGATTAGCGTTTCGATCTTGCACTTGTGCTGACGTAACGTGGGATTGATAGTCAGAAGGATTTCGGCCGTATGTTCGGCAAGAGAAAATTCCCGCCGTTTCGAGCTGGTGCGATCCACCGCGACGTGTTTGAAGCTGGTCACGAGGTTGGCAGCTCGATCGAGATTGCGCATCAGGATTTCCGTTGCCAGACCCACCTCCGCGAGGAATTTTTTCAATTCCGATCGCCGCAGGCCGGCATCGATCCGCACCGACATTTTATGCAGCAGCTCTTCCTGCGTGCTCGCGACAGTCAGGCTATTACCGATCGGCGTGTTGAGCTCGTGCGCCACACCGGCCACCAACGAGCCAAGCGCCGCAAGCTTTTCGGACTGAACGATTTGATCCTTGGCCATTTGCAAGGTATCGAGGGTATGCTGCAGCGCCTCATTGGCCGATTGCAGCTCCGCGGTTCGTTGTGCGACGCGCAATTCGAGATTGGTGTTGAGATTGAGTATTTCGCGTTCTGCGGCGCGTATCGTGGTCACGTCATGCAGCACAGCGATCATCAACTGCTCGCCGCGCGACTCGAACAGGGCGCAATTGATCAGCATTTCCCGCACTTCGTGACCGCGTATATTGATCAGGGCAGGGTAGTCTATGACAGTGCCGTCCTGGCGCAAGCAGGCAACCAGTTCGTCGCGCTGACCCGGCGTATGCCATATCTTGAGATCCTTGGACGTCTTGCCGACAATATTCTTGCGCTGCAGATTCATCACGCGCTCGAACGCGCTGTTGATCTCGATGTAAGTACCGTCTTCCACGCGCGAGATGGTCATGCAGTCGGGAGTAAGGCGAAATGCCGCCGTGAACTGCTCCGACGCGACTAGCTGATCGGTAATGTCGCGCGCGATCCATACAGCATGCGAGTTGACAGTGCCTTTGAGCGCGATCAGACTGCAGTTGACCAGGCAGTCACGAATCGCACCATCGCGCCTGCGCATCTTGGCCAGATAGTCGCGTGCAATACCGGTGCGCATCAATTCCGCCACCAGTTCGACGCGCTGTTCGGGCATTGCCCAGACATTGAAGTCCTTGATTGGGTGCCCCAAAACTTCTTCGCGCTTGTAGCCGCTCATGGTCTCGAAGCCGGTATTGGCTTCAACAATCCGGCTGTCGCTCAGGCGAGTGATGACGATCCAATCTGCACTCGTATGAAATACACGGGCGAATTTTTCCTCGCCGTCGCCCAATTCGGCGACTAGCCAACGTTTGATTGCATCCGGTAACAAGCGCGTGAGGAAACCCATATCGATTCCTGGCCGTTCCTTGCTCAGATTTCATTTGCAGCAGACCGAACCTCTCGGGAAATTCGGACGCTCTGCACTTCAAGCTATCGATTCGGACATCAAGAATACTCCACGAATGTTACGGAACCGCAACAGAAAAAGAAACAATTTGTCGCGCCCGGTGTGGCCCTTGTCCGCCCTCGGACTAATTGGGAATTGGCAACGCATCTACTGCCATCAGTATCCGTTCGCTTTAGCGCGCAAGTTCAACCGATGATTGTTGGTCGCCAAGGTCGGCAAACTCGTCACACACTCATTGCGCGAGACTAGCCCAGTCCAGGCCAAACTTGGCGAGATATTTCTTCAGCCGATCTGCGTCATTAGGCTTTTCCTTCGCGCTACGCGACGCGGAGAACAATTTTCGCCCCGCGTCGGAGAGTGTTTTCGACGTACGACAAACACCGATCACCGCCTGCAACTGCATCGCGTCGAACAGGTCGAGATTCTCCACCGCTTGGGCTCCGAGCAAAACCGCAAGATCGATCTCGTTCGACGTTGGCGATACCTGCGTACGCCATTGACGCGCGAGACGCGGCAACTCGTCATTGACCACGGCGTCGGTGATACGGCCTGCATCGGCCAGCGTCGCCATGCGCGCCACCGAGGCGGACAAGTCACGGAAATTGCCGCTCCAGAGAGCATCCGTCGAGGTCGCGAAACGCAGATATCGTTCACGCGCCTCCTTGTTGAAGCGCACCTTTTGCCCCTGTTCCGCGCTGAACTGGGCAAGTTGGTAATCCACATTCGGCTCAATATCTTCGTTGCGCTCAACCAGGCTGGGTAATTCATACATCCACAGGTTGATCCGCGCATACAAATCTTCGCGAAACCGCCCTGCCGCAACCTCGCGGCCGAGATCGCGATTCGTGCCGGCGATGAGCTGGAATTCGCTTTGCACTTCATTGTCGCTGCCGACAGGCAGGAACCGCTTTTCTTCAACTGCCTTCAATAACATTGCCTGTTCGTCCAGGCCAAGCTCGCCGATTTCATCGAGAAACAGCAAACCCTTGTGTGCCGAGCGCAACAGACCGGGCCGGTCCGAGGCCGCACCGGTAAATGCGCCCTTGATATGCCCGAACAAGGTCGATGCGGCACCATCGCCATGCAGGGTCGCGCAATTGATTTCGACGAATTTTCCCGCCAACTGATGTCGTGCCTTCTTCAATTCGAACACGCGCCGTGCGAGAAAGGATTTGCCGGCACCCGTCGGCCCCATCAATAGCATCGGCGCACGCGATTTGATCGCCACGCGCTCGATCTCATCGATCATCGCGTTGAAACGCGCATTGCGTGTGGCAATACCGGACTTGAGAAAACTCACGCCTTCTTCCCGCTCGTGCGAGAAGCGTTGTGCGATCTGGTCGTATTTCGACAAGTCGAGATCGATCAACACGTAATCGCCGGCGCCGCCGGCGCCCTGGCGCCGCGGCGGCGAAGTCTGCAGCAGCCGACCGGGGAAATAACGCGTCTCCGTCATGAGGAACAGGCAGATCTGCACGACATGTGTGCCGGTCGTGATGTGGATCCAATATTCCTCGTTGTCCGGATCGAAAGGGTAGTCCTTGGCGAAGTCGAGCAGGCAGCCATAGACGTCCTCGAAATCCCACGGATCGGCAATCGGCAACTTGTGCGCCACCACCGCCGTTTCCGGAGAGACGCTGGCAATGTCGCCACTCACACGACTGACCAGGTCGTCAAAGCCACCGCTGTGGAGCAAATCGAGCCGGTCGATCACAACATCTTCATATTGTGTCAGCGCGACAGTAGGGCGCCACTTTTCCCAGCGCCCGCCACCACG
>DATBQE010000129.1:0-3560 GCA_036561005.1 Burkholderiaceae bacterium
ACTGCGCGCCGACCTCGAGCCAATCGCATCGGACATTCAGCTGCGAAAGCGGCCCTTGAGCCCATCGCACAATGCTTCGATGTCTTCGGCTGTGAGTCCAAGCGCCTCGGTAGCTACGACGCCGGCTTCCATCCATTCAAGCGATTCCTGCTCGCCGCGAAACTCCTGGATAGCCTTCTCCACGACGTCGTTGAGCGCCACCAGCGCCCGCGTGCTTGCGGGGATCGTTTCATCATAGAGTTTTTCGTAGTCATGGTGCATGCCGATTGCAGCCACAACCTCATCGTCTATCGCCCAGCGCTGGGCCAGCATGGCGCCGATGCTGGCGTGATCGGTGCCATGCCGGCCCGTTTCCACGCCGAGGAATTCTTTGGCGCCGCGCTGGTTGGCGATGGCCAGCGTCTCCAGGTAGGTGGGAAATGCCGCCTTCATGAGAGGGATGCCGATATCGCAAAACAGGCCGAAGCTATAAGCCATGTCTGGGCGCCCGACCCGCAATTCCTTGGCCAAGTAGCTCATGCCCTTGGCACGCTTTTCCGACACATCCCAAAAGCGCGCCATCATCATCGCGCCCATACCGAGCGCCTTCCTGGTGATGAGTCCCGACATGACGGCGGTGCAGTGGTCGGTACCGATCAACTGAATTGCATCCTGCACCGTGGTAACCCGGCGCCGCAGATTAAAAAACGCCGAGTTTGTCGTCTCAAGCAACTTGCTGGCCATGGCGACGTCACGGTTGATCAGCTCGGCTATGCGGTTGACGTCCGGTTCGTCCTTGCGCATTTCCCGCTGCAGGGCAAGAAACAGGGCCGGTCGCGGCGGAATGGTAACGGCGTTGAAAACCGTTGCTGCATCTGCCGCAGTGTCTGCATCGGCCTCCGACTGGCGAACGCTCATGGCATCGTTCCTCAAGCCCGTTTTCTCAGCAGCATGCCGCGCTCGGCAATCTGGTTGAACTCTTCAATCGGCATCGGTTTGCTGAAGCGAAATCCCTGGTAAGCATAGCAGCCTATGCTGGCGAGAAATTTGCGCTGCTCCTCGGTTTCGACACCTTCGGCAATGACTTCGAGACCGAGGCTGTGCCCTAGCGCGACGATGGTACGGGCAATAGTGGCGTCATTCTGATTGGTCGTCACGTCCTTGACGAAGGACCGGTCGATCTTCAGTTGATCGAGCGGCAGCCGTTTGAGGTAGGACAGCGACGAGTAGCCGGTGCCGAAATCGTCGAGCGCGAAAGTCACGCCGAAGGATTTCAGCTCGGTCATTTTGGCGATGACGTCGGCCACATCCTCAAGCAGGAGGCTCTCGGTCAATTCCAGTTTGAGCAGATGCGGCTGCGCACCGGCGTCGCGCAGCGCCGCCAGAACCTGTTCGACGAACTCGCGATGGTGAAACTGCCGCGCGCTCACGTTGACTGCAATCGTCAGGTGTGCCATGTCGGGATCATCGGCCCATTGGCGCAATTGCAAACACGCGCGGTCGAGCACCCAGCGGCCGAGCGGATGGATTAATCCCGTGTCCTCTGCCAAGGGGATAAATTGCATCGGCGCGATCATACCGCGCTCCGGATGTGCCCACCGCAACAGTGCTTCCACGCCGCGCAAGCAGGCATCCCCGTCAACCTGGTCCTGGTAATAGACGAGGAACTGATTTTTTTGCAGCGCTTCGCGCAGCCCTGCCTCGAGAGCGGCACGCTCGACCACCATGGCTTCCATCCTGGGGTCGAAGAAACGCACTGCATTGCGCCCTGCCGCCTTGGCTTCATACATGGCGAGATCGGCGCGCTTGAGCAGGTCTTCGATGCTGCCATTGTGATCGAAGAACAAGGTAACGCCGAGGCTGGGCGTGCTGTGATGCTCGTAACTACCCAGGCGGTAGGTCTGGTTGAGTGCGTCGAGCAATTTTCTCGACATGATTTCCGCCTTGGCAACGGCATGCGCGCGCCGCGTCCCCAATCCGGTCAGCAGGACCAGAAATTCATCGCCGCCAAGGCGCGCCACCATGTCTTCCGGACCATCAATGGCGCCGCACAGACGCTGCCCAACCTGCTGCAACAATTGGTCGCCGACGTGATGTCCAAGATTGTCGTTGAGGGTTTTGAAATTATCGAGGTCGATGCAAACAAGCGCATGATGTTGGCCTTGGTAGTGCCCCGTATGCAGAATTTCTCCAAGCCTGTCGAACAACCGGCGACGATTGGGCAAGCCGGTGAGCGGGTCGAAGAAAGCGAGCTTGTGGATTTCGTTTTCTGCTTCAATGCGTTCGGAAATATCGGTGTCGATGCAAAACAGTTCGGGCGGCCGGTCCGGCACGCTCACAAATGCATGGCTGGAAATGACGGCCAATTTCTTGCCGTCCTTATGCAAACGAATGACTTCCTCCGAGGGTTCGACCCGCCCGGTCAGGAAGATGTCGCACATCTCGTCGCGCAAGCTGGAACGCGTTCCTGGCGGGATAATCAGGTCGAGCAGGTTTTGCCCAATCGCTTCGGCGGCGCTATAGCCGTAAATTTGTTCCGATGCTTTGTTCCAATACCGCGCAACACCGTCGGCGCCGTAACCTTGAACTGAAACCGGTACCACTTCGAGCAATTTGCGAAAACGCATTTCACTGGCACGCAATTGTGCGTCTGCCGCTTCGCGCTCGTCCTGCAGCCGTCCCGAAATCAGGGCAACAAAAATGACCAGCCGACCGATTCCGGTAATCAGGAACGTCAGCATGAAGATACCTTCAAGGCTACTGCTGCCGTATGCGCCGGAATGATTGACCAACACGATGCCGAGGATGCGCGCCATATGTAGCGTGCCATCGACACAGAGCAAACCGCCTAGCAGATTGCTTTCCATGCGCATCGAGGTTTTTCTCTGTTTCAGTACCTCGTACAGGGCAAGCAAGGTACCGCCACCATTAAACGCCGAGACAATGACGGAGCGAATTTCCAGCGAAGGCCACACAAAGGCAAACAGGCCGTGCAAGACGCCACCGGCCAGTGCCGCTGCGATCAGCAGCGGCGGCGAAACGGTACGCCCATAGAATGTACGTAATCCTGCCCAGAGGCAGAGCGTTGCACCAATAATCAACGTATTGGACAGATTGACGACCACCATCGACGACAATCCACTGGCCTGCAACACCACACCGGTGAAACCGGTCATCGCCAAAAGGCACCCCAGGGCCCACCAGCGCGGCGCCTTAAGGTGCGGATGGCGCCGTGCCGTAAGCCCGTAGACCAATATGCCCACCGGCTGCAACAACACAAAAATCCAGAATATCGTAAATTGGTCTATTTTCATTATTCTTTTTACATCACAATCTTCCTGCTGAGCCTCATGAGCGAGTCCGTGGCTAATGCAACCCTCTATCAGCGGCACGCCTTCCCCGCATGACGCCATAAACAATTTACACAGTGCAGGCGGTTTCTGGCCCTAAGCCGCGCTGAAAAGCATTAGAACGGCGAATGTAAAAAGAGAAGAAACAAGAGTTCACAGTCGCAAAGTGATATTAACAGAAAGTAAGGATAGGCTCGTCCTGCAGCCGGCCGCCGGGACGAAAATCGAACG
>DATBQE010000130.1:0-4874 GCA_036561005.1 Burkholderiaceae bacterium
TGGTTGCAAAATGCCGGCACATCTGGATGTCAGGTGTTGAAATTGCCATGCATCCGATCACCTGCTGCGAGGCATCGCAGGCAACCTGATAGCGACGAAGCCGGGCGCTTGCGTCCGGCGATCCACGCATATATGCCATCACCGACAAGACTTCGGCCTCGACAACTTCTCCGGCATGCAAATCCCGGATGTGCTCTCTCAGGATTAGCTCAAGCGGCGGAATGTCTTTTAATTCCAAGGTGCGTACGATCCAGGCGCTTGCCAATTCGTTGGCGTTGGTTTCATGCGTAAGTGTCATTCCGCCTGTCTTTGTCTTTGTGTAATAGAGAAATAAAATTGGATGCTATGTCTATAGACCTGACCCCACGATTCAGATCGGCTCGCCGTGCCTGCAATGGCATTAATTGGCAGCACGAGATAGGGGTAGGGAACGGCGATCGCCATCCCCTCCCTCCGAACCCGGTGTGCAGTTTTCCCGCGACGGGCTCTCCAGTCAGTTGTTTCCGCATCGGGATTGGCGCGCTAAGCTGTGGACCTCGGCCATCGTGAATAGTCCAAGCTCGGCGAAGAAGGCATTCGGCCATTGTTTATGATCGTTAAGGCATCGTCCTTGACCTGGTCGGTGTTTCTGCCGGCGCAGTACCGCTCGCAATCGACGCCGGACAAAGCCATCGATTGACGAGAAGGTGAACCGGTGGGCATGTTTGAAATAACCGTACCAGCCCTTCAGAGTCGGGTTGAGCGACGCAATCACGCATTCAATGGAATGACCAATGTTACGCTTTGTCTTGACGCGGATTTTATCCCGCAACGACATCAGACTTTTCTTGCGTACCCAACGCTGCCCTGCTTCAAACCGGTAACCCAGAAACTCGAACCCTTGCCCCTCCACCCGACAATCCCCGACATGGGTTTTATCAGGATGAAGCGTCAAGCCGTTCGCGTTCACCCAAGCTCGCATTCTGGCCAGCGCTGCTTCCGCTTCTTCCTGACTGCGGCATAACACCACGGCATCGTCCGCGTAGCGCACCATCACCAGCCCGGCCTCACGCATTTCGACGTCAAGCTCATGCAGGTAAATATTCGCGAGCAGGGGGCTAACCACTGCCCCTTGTGGACTACCTGCGATCGGTGTCCACCGTTTCAGATCTTCCATGATGTCCTGCTTGAGAAACCGTTGAACGAGTTCCAGCACCCGACCGTCCGCAATCCGCTTTCCCACTTTCGCGAGAAGGGGTTCATGTGGAATCGTGTCAAAGTAGCTTTGCAGGTCCGCATCGACCACCCAGAAATGGCCCGCCTTCAAATACTGGTCCACTTCGCGCAGCGCATCCTTGCAACCAAAACCCTGCCGGAAGCCGTAGCTTCGCGGTTCAAATTCGTGCTCAAAGATTGGCTCGATCACCAATTTCAGGGCCGCCTGAACGACACGGTCCTTCACTGCAGGTATACCGAGCGGGCGCTGCCCTTTGCCCTTGGGTATGTAGACGCGTCGTACTGGCTGCGGGCGATAGCTTCCGTCCCGCAACCCGTGCGCCAGCTCGGCCAGATAGTGGTTTTGTGCTTGTGCGAATCGCTCCACACTCATACGATCCACTCCGGCCGCTCCAGCGTTCTTCTCGACCTGTGCCCATCCCAACGCCAATGTTTCAAGACGCGAAACTTTATCGATCAAACTGTGCCATTTACCACCCTTCACTCCAATTTGTAGAGCCGCCAACATAGCTTCCGTCCAGATTGGAGCTGGCGCGAATTTCCGCTGCTCGCAGCTTCCCAGCGCGCTTGCATCTCGTTTAGTCGTTTCCGACACTGGCGATGCTTCGACTTTCATCTCTGTTCCTTTCCGGTCTTTGGCTATCAACTTTCCTGCCCCACTTCCCTAGTGCGCCTTTTGCTCTGACGCAGGTTTCCACGGTCCAAATACATTCTCCGTGCACGGTACTATTGGGACTCTGACTCCTGCCGGCGTTCACATCACCGGCAGGTCTCCCCGTTTACGTCGTGCTACCTTCTTATCGTTCCGTCCTCAACCACGTGGTACGCCACATCATCGCTTTAACAGCCACGTCAGCGTGATGCATTCTTCCAGGCTTCGCCACTTTAGTGCAGGCTCGCCGCTGTACTCCGCCGAAACAGGTTCGTCATCCTACGGACCGACAGTTCGCTTCCAGTTACTCCCCACCCCGCCTCGCGACGACGCAGTTACCTTCAGCTACGGAGCTGTGGCCAACTCCGACAGGGACTTACACCCTGCAAATAGCACGCCCTCACGGGCGTACACTAAACCGCTCGCGCGGTAGGAGGCTCCGCAAAGGCAACTGGGGTAATTGAGACAAAGAGCACGCTGTTTCCTATGTTGGAAGTGAGGCAATCCGCCTCGTTTCCTACAAGGAGCAGGATCATGACTCAAACGACGAAACCCGTTAGTCTGCTGCGTCAACGCATGCTGGACGACATGCGGATGCGCAAGCTTTCCCCCAAGACACAAAGCAGTTATATCCGAGCCGTCAAGCAGTTTGCCGGCTTTCTTGGTCGCCTCCCCGACACCGCTACCGACGAGGATTTGCGACTCTACCAGATATTCATGGTCGATTGCGGCACGTCGGCCGGCGCCATCAATGCTGCGATCGTGGGCCTCAAATTTTTCTTCGAAGTCACGCTGAAACGTCCCGCGTTAATGGACCAGATGCAGTATGTGCCGCAACCCCGCCGGTTACCCGTGGTGTTGAGCTGCGAAGAGGTGGCACGGCTGATTGCCGCCGCCGACAGTCCGAAATACAAGGCAGCACTATCGCTTGCCTACGGAGCGGGCTTGCGTATCAGCGAAGTCACCGGACTCAAGGTCGGCGACATCGACAGCCAGCGCATGGTGCTGCGAGTCGATCAGGGCAAGGGCCATAAAGATCGCTACGCGATGCTCTCGCCCGTGATGCTTGATTACCTGCGTGCATGGTGGCGGGCGGCCCGTACCCAAGGCAAGATGCCCCCTGGCGGCTGGTTGTTCCCCGGGCAGAATCCGGTCAATCCGCTGAGTAACCGGCAACTCACCCGTGCCTTCCACGCCGCAGCGGACGCCGCGCACATCGACAAGCGGGCCTCCATGCATACGCTGCGACACAGTTTTGCGACCCATCTGCTGGAACGGCGGGTCGATGTGCGCGTGATTCAGGTGTTGCTTGGGCACAAGAAGCTCGAAACCACGGCGCTCTATACCCACGTGGCAACCGAAATTCTGAGCAAGGTGATGAGCCCCCTGGATGCACTGCACCCATCGTAGGACACGGACGTGGGGCGTTGCCCCCTTGAGGTCGCCGATATCTTCCGGGCCCATGGGCCGGCTTGGCGGCAGGCGCAGCATGGCCACTTGAGCCTGGGTCAACTCAAGGTCATGTCGGCCATCGAACAGTGCCGCAGTGCGGCATTGGGTGGGCATGTATTGCGCTGTGAGGCTTGCGCGCAATCCGATATCGCTTATAACTCATGCCGGAACCGGCATTGCCCGAAGTGCCAGGCCAGCGCCGCCCGCCGTTGGCTCGAGGACCGGCAAAGCGAACTCCTGCCGGTGGCGTATTACCACGTCGTGTTCACCTTGCCGGCGCCGATCAGCGCGCTCGCATATACCAACAAGACCGTGATCTATGCACTGTTGTTTGACGTCGCCGCTGAAACCCTGCGCACCATCGCTGCCGATCCTAAACATCTGGGTGCGCGGATCGGGGCGACGCTGGTGTTGCACACCTGGGGATCGGCACTCACGCATCATCCGCATGTGCATGGCATCGTCCCCGGTGGAGGACTGTCGCCCGATGGTGAACGGTGGGTCAGCTGCAAGCCGGGTTTCTTTCTGCCGGTACGGGTGCTGTCGCGGCTGTTCCGGCGCCGATTCCTCGAAGAGCTCGACCAGGCCTGCCGTGCCGGCTTGTTGCGCTTCTTCGGTGAATACCAGCAACTGAGCGACCCGACCGCCTTCGCCGACTGGCTGGCGCCATTGCGCCGATGCGAATGGGTGGTCTACGCCAAGCGCCCGTTTGCCGGACCGGAAGCGGTGCTGGCTTATCTGTCGCGCTATACCCATCGTGTTGCGATTTCCAACAGCCGCCTGTTGCGCATGGACCAACATGGCGTGACCTTCCGTTGGAAGGATTACCGCAGCAAGGGCAAGACGCGCCACAAAACCATGACGCTGGCAGCCGATGAGTTCATGCGCCGTTTCCTGTTGCACGTTCTGCCGCGCCGCTTTCATCGCATTCGTCACTATGGGTTGCTTGCCAATGCCGAGCGCAAGGTGAATCTCGCAAAGCTGCGCGAGTTGCTGCAGGCAGCACCGGCGCAATCCGATGAGGCCGAGGTGCCGCTGGGTGCCGTCCCGCCAACCTTCGTTTGCCCTCACTGTGGCGGCACCATGCACGTCATCGGCATTCTGCTGCGCGTCACGCCCATCCGCGCACCGCCGCGATCTCGAGCACCATCATGCGCGTAATTATCTTTCGACGCTTGAACAACCGACCAACGCTTCATCGACTGAGCTCGATGGGGAAAGGCATTGCCCTGCGCCGCAAAAGCGGCGAATCTTACCGGATTGACGGTCAAAATATTTGGCCTGACTGGTTCCGTTCAGGCCAATCGCCCGATGTTGCGGTCAGGTTAATTTCCCTGATTGCCACCTCAACCCTCACTGTAAGACTCAAATCCCCATAGTCCCACGTGATTTGACCTCAAGGAAATTGCCCGCGGTTTCGTCCCTCGAGGCTTGTACGACGCCTGCCCGGCGCGCTTGTCGAGTCGTGGCGCCCCGCAGTGTTGGCAGGCATCGTACAACCCTTAACGTGAGCACCAGTTCGAGTTTTGGAATGCAGCCACTCGGCTTCAACTTT
>DATBQE010000131.1:0-12614 GCA_036561005.1 Burkholderiaceae bacterium
GGATGCCATAACAGCATCCCGCCAAATTGGGTGGGCGAATGCAGCATGCGCGCAGGCTCCTGAGCTCATGCGGTGCTGTGCGAAAGTGTCATTTTATCAGAGCGCGGCCATGCTTCGATTGGCAAGAACTCATTCCATGAATAGGCGCCTGTGCAAACGGCCTATTTGGGATGGCACGCTAGGCGTGTCGCGCCGCACAGGGTGGTCCCCTGTGCAAGCGGCGGACGGCCGCCCCGCACAACAACGCGCGACGCCCAAATAGTCCGTTCCCTCCGGGTTTTCGCTAGAAAGGGCGCTGGCCGCGTTCGCTCGGGGACGCCCAGTCCTTGCTCGTAGTCCCGCTACGAGACGCGTCGCACGCCTTGCCAGCACCCTTTCTAGCGAAAATGCATCAGGTGCCTATTCATGGAATGAGTTCTATACTGCTGGTCGGGAAACTATTACAGAGCAGGACAATTGATGGCCAAGCAAAGAAATACAACAAAACCACAGGTCAAGGAACCGGCCAGGGCGCCAAAATCGGCGCCGCGCCAGGTGCGCATCATAGGCGGCGAATGGAAACGCACACCCTTGCCGGTGCTGGATGCAGAAGGCCTGCGCCCGACACCGGACCGCGTACGGGAAACAGTCTTCAATTGGCTCAATCATCTTTTGCACGGTAATTGGGCGCGTGTCGCCTGCCTCGATTTGTTTGCCGGCACCGGTGCGCTGGGCTTCGAGGCCGCCAGCCGCGGTGCGCGGCGCGTGCTGATGGTGGAAGCACACACACCAGCCGTGCGTCAGTTGCTGATGATCAAGGAGAAATTGCATGCGGAAGCTGTCGATGTGATGCGCGGTGATGCGCACGCTACAGCGACGGCGCTGCAGGCAAAGAACGCTGAACGCTTTGATGTGATCTTTCTCGACCCGCCTTACAATCAGGATTGGTTGATCAAAATGTTGCCCGTCTGCTCACAATTGTTGACTGAGGGCGGTTTGATCTATGCGGAATCCGAGATGGCGCTTGAGCAGCCTGAGCCGCCTGACTGGCTGGCCGATTGGGAAATCGTCCGGGCAGATAAGGCCGGCATGGTCTACTTTCATTTGCTGCAACGCAAAAGAAGTGCCTGATTTTCAGGCATAATGCAGCATTCATCGTGGTGCAGATAGTGTCTTTGTTGGGGCGGAACTGCACCAAGGTACTGCAAAACGGCCATTGCAGGCATTGAACGTGGCAACTAGTGTGGAGTCGTAATGGTAACAGCGATCTATCCCGGTACTTTTGATCCCCTCACGCGAGGGCATGAAGATTTGGTGCGTCGCGCCTCCGGCCTGTTCGACAAGCTCGTGGTTGGCGTGGCCGACAGCAAGAACAAGCGCCCGTTCTTTTCCCTCGATGAACGTCTGACGATTGCCAATGAGGTCCTGGGTCACTATCCCAACGTCGAAGTAGAAAGCTTCTCCGGCCTGCTGAAAGACTTTGTGCGCCGCCATGATGCACGCGTTATCGTGCGCGGCTTGCGCGCGGTTTCCGACTTCGAGTATGAGTTTCAGATGGCCGGCATGAATCGTTACCTCTTGCCCGACGTCGAAACCCTGTTCCTCACACCGTCCGACCAATACCAGTTCATCTCGGGCACCATCGTGCGCGAGATCGCGGTGCTCGGCGGCGATGTATCGAAATTTGTATTTCCCTCGGTTGAACGCTGGCTCAAGCAAAAAATCGCTGCGGGTCAGGAATAACGAGAAAAGCGCGCGCCATGGCTTTGATCATCACCGACGACTGCATCAATTGCGATGTCTGCGAGCCCGAGTGCCCCAATGGCGCCATCTACATGGGTCCGGAAATCTATGAGATCGACCCGAACAAGTGCACCGAGTGCGTCGGGCATTTCGAAGAACCGCAATGCCAGCAGGTTTGCCCGGTCAGTTGTATTCCTTTCGATCCGGCCTGGCGCGAATCGAAGGATCAACTGCAGGCGAAATATGAAAAGCTGCAGGCCGAGTTAAAGGAAGGCTAGGTCAACAGACCCTAGGCGTTCTGGATTTCCACGCGATTGCGCCCGTTGGCCTTCGCTCTGTACAAGGCATGATCGGCCTCTGCCACCATGCGCTGTCCCGCCGCTTCCTGCTGTAAATCCGCCGAGCCTGCATGGAGGCCGGCAACGCCAAGCGACACCGTCACCTGCCGTTCGGCTCCTGCATAAATGAAGGGACGATCCGCGATCCCGCTGCGGATGCGTTCAGCGACCTGCGCGGCAAACGTAATCGCGGTGTCGGGTAGCAATACGATGAATTCCTCTCCACCGAATCTCCCCAGCGTGTCGCTCAGGCGCAGTTCCGCCTTGATGCGTGCCGCCACTTCGCGTAACACCTCGTCGCCGCATTGATGGCCATGCTGGTCGTTGACCTGTTTGAAGTGGTCGATGTCGACGTACAGGCAGCTAAGTGGAGCTGCGTGGCGCCGGCAGCGACCGACTTCTTCGATCAATCGCATTTCCGCGTAGCGCCGGTTATTGACGCCGGTCACCGCGTCCATCAGCCCCAGGTGTTTCAGACGTTCGACGTTGATGACGTTTTCCAGGCAGACCGAAACGATGCCCGCCATGTGTTCCAGGAAATCGGTGGCCATGCCGGAGGTGAATCTGGTGGCATCGCAACTGCCGAGACCCAGCATGCCGATCATGGCCTTGTTGCGCCACAAGGGGACCAAGGCAGCGCTGGTCGGCGTCAGCACCTGTTCGGGGAAAATGATGCCCTCGCGATCCGGATTGAAACCGCCGAGCACTGGACGCAGCAATTTCCGCAGTGGGCCAAATTCGACCGGGTCGTCAAAGAACAGAAGGTTGGGGAAGTCGTCAAGGCCGACATTCAGGTCTTGCAGAATGCGCCGAATCTCATAGCCGTTGTCGAACAGGGACAGGGTCACGACGTCGAGTTTGGACGGTGCCGATAGTGCTTCAAAGATACTGTCGATCAACTCGACAAAACCGGATGCGCCGATGAAGGTCAGGTCGAACTCCTGGTGCCGGCGCATGATGTCTTCATTGTTGCGCGCTTGTTCGATCAGCAAGGCCAACTGCTGGCGGAGCTGCACGATTTCGGATTGCGGCGCATTCGGCATTGGGCGCGGTTCCACTTAGCAGTAGGTGAAGTGATTATATATCGGGACAAGGCCTGTCCCTGAAGCGACCCAGTATGCGGGTTCAGAACGCCAATTCGATCAACGCCTCCTGGCCGACTTGCAGCATGGAATTTTCGCCGTCGATCAGGATTGCATTCATGCCGAACGTGATGCCGCCGTCGACCAGCGGGTTGGCGCGATAGGTTTGCAGGATATCGAGCGGGTCCGGGCCGAACTTGCCGGTGGCCTGGTCGACCGAAGGCATGGGACAGCGCGCGCAGGGTTTGACCGGTTGCAGGCAGGCAGCACCGATTCGTATTGTGGCGGCGTAGTCTTCCTCGAATGCTTCGACGCCGTCAATCACGAGATTGGGCCGAAAGCGGTTCATCGGTAGTGCCGCGCGACCTTGCGCCAGCAATCGCTGATTCAGATCTGCCAGCGAGGCCACGGAGGTAACCAGCATCGGGAATCCGTCAGAAAACAGGGTCGGCACTTCGCGGCCGGCAGTCCACTTACTGCTCGCCAGTCGCCGTGCCTGCGGATGGAAACGTACCAGTCGGCACGCCGTGTCGAGGAAGCGGGAAAACCATGCCGCTGCTTCGCTGCCGCAATCGTAGGCCAACACGAAATCGTCCCATACTCTGACATCCTGCGTTTGCGCCTGCGCCAGCGCGCCAAGTGCAATGGGGATGTGCAGGGTGGACATTCCTGGCGCGTCGACGGCGAGCGTTGCGCGGGCAACGCGCGGCACGACCAGGGCCATCACCGGAATTTCACGCTGCGTCAGCAGGTTGCCGTCCACATCGACGACCATCCATTCACGGTCGCGCACGCCGCCGCCGGCAAGGCCCAGTGAAGTGACTTCGGCCTGTTCCAGCGCAATCCCGGCGCACGACTTGATCGGATAAATCGTGAGCGAGGTCAGCGTCGGCATGGAGTTATATTTGCCGCGAGCGCGTTAAACGTTGAACAGGAAATTGAGCACGTCGCCATCCTTGACGACATACTCCTTGCCTTCGGCGCGCATCTTGCCTGCTTCCTTGGCGCCGTGCTCGCCCTTGTAGGCGATGAAATCGTCGAAGGAAATGGTTTGGGCGCGGATGAAGCCGCGCTCGAAGTCGGTGTGGATCACACCGGCCGCCTGTGGCGCCGTATCACCCTTGTGAATGGTCCAGGCGCGCACTTCCTTGACGCCGGCAGTGAAGTAGGTCTGCAGGCCGAGCAAATCGTAGCCGGCGCGGATCAGGCGGTTCAGGCCTGGTTCTTCCATGCCCATGTCGGCCAGGAATTCGGTCTTGTCTGCATCGTCAAGGTCGGCTATTTCCGATTCGATTGCGGCGCAGATTGCCACCACCGGTGCGTTTTGCGACTTGGCAAAATTGGTCAACTGATCGAGCAGCGGATTGTTGGTGAAGCCGTGATCGGAAACGTTGGCCACATACATGGCAGGCTTGGCGGTAATCAGGCACAGCGGCTTGATCAAGGCCATCTCTTCGGCATCGAGGCCAAGTGCACGCACAGGTTCAGCCTTGTCCAGATGCGGCATGATGCGTTCGAGCAGCGCCACCAATTTGGCCGCATCCTTGTCGCCTGAACGCGCCTTCTTGTTTTCGCGATGAATGGCCTTGTCCACGGCTGCCATGTCGGCCAAAGCGAGTTCGGTCTGGATCACTTCAATGTCGTCTAGCGGGTTGATGCGGCCGGCAACGTGGATCACGTTCGGGTCTTCGAAGCAACGCACTACGTTGACGATGGCATCGGTTTCGCGAATGTGGGCCAGGAACTGATTGCCCAAGCCTTCGCCCTTGGAGGCGCCGGCAACGAGGCCGGCGATGTCGACGAATTCGACCGTGGTCGGCACGATCTTTTGTGGATTGACGATGGCCGACAAGGCAGCCAGGCGCGGATCAGGCACTTCGACCATGCCGACGTTCGGCTCAATGGTGCAAAATGGGTAATTTTCGGCAGGGATGCCGGCCTTGGTCAGGGCATTGAATAAGGTGGACTTGCCGACGTTGGGCAAGCCGACGATGCCGCATTGGAGACTCATGGAAGCGCTTTCTAGATCAATTGGTTAGGGTCTGTTCACACTCGTGTTTCACCAGCCCGGACCATTTGCCGGCCGATGAATGTGTCGAACGCGGAAAGATGCCGGTAAAGCGTAGTAAAACTTTATTGAAAAATCGGCAACGAGTAAACGGAAATGTCCGCCGGGAGCGCAATTTTCGGATACCGTAATTGTAACCCCGGCGCGCGCCATTTTTTGGAGATTGGCCCACTCATACGTGCATTCCTCGTTCAGGCTGGCTTGCAAACACGGTATTGTGCAAGCTGAGCGCGGAAATTGCGGTAGGATTTGCCTATCGAACCATGCTGCACAAGAACGGGTTCCTGCGTCTCGCGTCGGCGCGAACGGCATGAAAGCGGAGTTTTTAAATGGAAATATTCGCGCTCGATGGCGCACTTGCGCAACTGGAGGCCGAACTGGCGTCTGTCAGCGGGGTTCTGCGTCTGTCACCATTGCTGACGCTCGCCTGGCATTTGCGCCAGCGCGACACGAGGCGTGCCCTGGTGTTGCTCGATGAAGCCGATGCCTTGCTGTTGACGGCGGCCTGGCCGGCGGATCAAAAAGCACAGACGGAGGCGCGGATTCTGTTGATCCGCGGCGAAGCGCAATGGCTATTCGCTCACCTGGCTGAAGCCGAACTCCTGGTGCGCAGGGCACTGGAACGATTTTCGAGCCTGGCTGACCACGTCGGTTGCGCAGATGCGCACTGGCTGCTCGCCTGGATTGCGGTCGATCATGGCAAGCTCGATGTCAGCGATTCCGAGTTCGTAGAGGCCAATGCGAGCGCCGTTGCTGCAGGCGATTCGATCCGTGCCGGTATCGCGGAGGCGGCCGTGGCGCGCTGGGCCGTGTTGCGCAATTTGCGCCAGGCGGAAGAGCGCTGGCTGGCCTTCTACGAAGTCGATGAGCCACAATTGCATCCGGCGCTTGCCGTCTGGCGCAACGAGGTTCGCGGTATGTTTGCGCACTATTCGAGCGATTTCGGCACCGCCGCCACCTGCTTGATGAAAACCTATGATGGCGCCTTGTTGACCGGGCAGATACGCACGGCCATCATTGCCGCCACCAATGTGGCAGAAGGATTTGACCGTCTCAACGATCACGCCATGGCGCTGGAGTGGACCCAGAAGGGACTGGACCTGGCGCGCCCGACCGGCTGGCCGCGCAGCGTCGGCGCCTGCCTCATGCACATGGCGGAAACCCTGCGTTACGCCGGGCGCTACGATGCGGCCCAGGAAATGTTGACAGAAGCGCTGGACACGCTGGCGCCGCTGGCCGGTTCGCGTACCTATGCCATCGCGCTCCAATATATGGGCGACTTGCAACTCGATCGTGAGGACTACCGCGCAGCGCTGGACACTTTCCGCCAACTCGAACAGAGAGCCGGTGCACTGGACCAGACGGATTTCCAGATCGACTCACGACGTGGTCAGGCCCATGCGCTGTCATACATGAACCAGCCGGAAGACGCCTTGGTGGCAGCACGCTCGGCCTTGATGCTGGCCGAGGAACAGGGTGATGCGTCGCGTCAGATCGAAGCGTTGAAAGTCCTCGCGGGGATTCTGGCGCGCTATCCGCAATGCGCAAGCGACAACAACACGCCCTTGCATTATCTGCAGCAGGCGCTCGAAGTGGCACAGACCATTGCCGGTTACACCATTCCCGGCAAGCTGTACGACGCCTTGAGCCGCGAGTATGCCAGCCTGGGCGACCATGAGCATGCATACGCCATGTCGTTGCAAGCGATCACGGCACGCGAAAAAACGCATGGCCAGGAGGCGACCAATCGCGCCGTGGCCATGCAGGTCATGCATCAGACGGCGCGCGCCAAGGCGGAGGGCGAATATCATCGCGAATTGGCAGCGGCCGAGGCCAGGCGCGCCGAACTGCTGCATCAAACCAGCGCAACGCTTGAGCGCCTCTCCGTCATCGGGCGCGAAATTACGGCGCACCTCGATGCGCGGGCGGTCTTTGAAGTATTGAACCAGCAAGTACATGGCCTGCTCGACGTGGACGATTTTGCGATCTATCTGTGCACGCCGGACGGTTTGGCGCTCGATCTCGCTTTCGGCATCGAGGCGGGCCGGCCGCTGCCGCCGCATCGAGTCGATGTGAGCGATCCGGATGCTGCGTCCGCCCGTTGTGTGCGCGAACGCAATGAAATTCTTGCCGACTGGCCCGAACTTGAGCGCGCGCCCAACTATATGCCCGACACGCTGGTAACCCAGAGTGCGTTGTTCGCACCGTTGGCAATAGGCGAAAGGGTGCTTGGGGTGATGACGGTGCAATCGGCGCGTCGGTTTGCCTATGCCGAACGCGACCGGCTGATATTCCGCACGCTGTGTGCCTACGGCGCCATCGCACTCGATAATGCCGAAGCTTACCGCCAGTTGCAGGACACGCAGGCGCAACTCGTTTCACGCGAGAAACTGGCGGCGCTGGGCTCGCTGGTTGCCGGCGTGGCGCATGAATTGAACACGCCGATCGGCAATAGTCTGATGATGGCCAGCACGATGCTGACCAAGACTGAAGAATTGATCAAGAACCTGCAACAGCGCTCCATACGCCGCACTGAACTCGATACCTATCTGGCCCAGGCGCAGGAAGCTTCCACGTTGATCATGCGCGGCTTGAACAGTGCAGCCGACCTGGTGCAAAGTTTCAAACAGGTAGCCGTCGATCAGACAACTGCGCAAAGGCGTTACTTCGATTTGCAACAGGTCTGTCATGAAATCGTCGCCACCGTCAAAAACCAGGTAAAGCGCTCGGGACATGTCGTCGAATTCGACGTACCTGAGGGCATCACAATGAACAGCTACCCCGGCCCGTTGGGGCAGGTGATCAGCAACTTCATCAACAATGCCTTATTGCATGCCTTCGAGGATCGCAGGGGCGGGCATATCCTGCTCTCCGCCAGAGCAGTTGCTGCGGGCCGCGTGCACATTCAGTTCAAGGACAACGGCGTCGGTATCAAGGAAGAAAATCTGAAACGGATTTTCGACCCGTTCTTTACGACCAAGATGGGTCAGGGCGGCAGCGGTCTGGGCTTGAGCATCAGTTACAACATCGTGACGTCAATTCTGGATGGGCATATCCTGGTCCAGAGCGCGGTCGGTATCGGATCAACCTTCACCCTTGATCTGCCGCTGGTTGCGCCGCTCAAGCAGCACGACAGCGAAATTCTCGGCGGAAACTAATCCAGAGTTTTCTGCCCGAAAATGAAGGATGCTTCACGAATGCATCCTTGTTCGACGCGATAAATGCAAACCAGCTCGATCCGCCCCTTCCCCTCGGGGAAATTGCGTGTCACGTGTTCATGGTCGATCACGACATTGCCCATTACGCTGCGTTTGAGCAAGCGGGCGTGCAGATCAGGCTCCTGAAAACGCGGTGCGGTACGTGCACGAATCTGCTCGTGGCCATGCGTCAATAGCGTCGCAGGGAATTCGTATTGCCGCGCATCTTCTGCATACGTCGCGAGCCACGCATCGAGGTCTTTCGCGTTATATGCATCAAGCTGCTGTTGCACGATGGTTTCGGGATCAAGATGAATAGTCATATTTTGTTCAATGAAGCTGGATCGTTACAGGGGCAGCACTTTGCCCAGATCGGGACGCTCGGCGAATGCAGCAAACTCGTCCCTCAGTTGCTGCGCCTGCCCGATCGCTTTCTGCCACGCGACAATGCGTGCGTCGTGGTCGAGACCGTAGTGGTGGAAATCCTGGCGGTCCGGCAGCTTGCGCCGCGGCAGCGTGTCTAGGAAGGCGCGCGAAGGGGAAAGCAGCAACACGTTATCGTACCAGTTGTTGCGTTTTGCCGACGATGCGTGGCGCCATGGCATGGATTTGTCCAGCCAACCGGGCACGATCCTGGGCCCGAAATGCGGATACAGCACGATATCCGTTGCACCAGGTGCGCTTGGCATTGCGCAATAAGGGAAAGACAAATGGTAGTCGATCAATCCGCCGTCCCAATAGGTGCCAGCCGGTGAGCCGCCAATGGCCGGGATCGCTTGCATCACCATCGGCAGCGTTGCCGAAGCAAGCAAGGCAGTCGCCAGATTGTCCTGCGTCAACGCCGCGTGATAATTGGTGAATTCGTCGAAAGACGGCTTTAGCCACGGCAAACCGTCACGCGCATCGCCGATGATGACGCGTTCAAGATGGCCGGAAAGGCGCTTGCGCGAGAGCAAATTGGAAAGTGTGGCAGCGGCAAACCCGAACGCAACCGTGTGTCGGTTTTCCGGTTGCGCCAGCAGGCCGCGGCCACGTACCGCCAGGATATGCAGTCGATTGTGCGCATGTTCGACAATCTCGCTTTCATGTCCCGCGAGGAAATCTGTCAATAGCTCGCGGCACATGTCGCTGACCAGCTCCGGCGATGGATTCTTCGGATAGCGCTGTCCCGCATAAAAATCACCGAGCCGTTGAAACGCCGCAACCGGATCGGGCTGGCAGGCGGCGGCCATGCGCCATGCGCCGATCGAGGCGCCGATCAGTGTGCGCGTACGTGGTGCACCAGGCAGCCAGGTACCGAACAGCCATTGATCGAGCGCCTGCAGTATCAGACCCTTCGGGCCGCCTGCCGCAGCAGGTATGACGGCGATGTCTTGCGCGCGCAAGCCACGCGCACGGATGTGTGCCAGCGCCCGTGGGCCGGCCCGGAATTCGAGCGCGTCCGCACTCATTTTGTCGTATGCAATTGCATGATGGCAGCATCGAATTTTCCCTCGCACAGCATGGGGATGACATCGATGGTTTTCGCCAAGGCTTCTTCGATCAGCACCTGTTCTTCCTTGCGTGGCCGATGCAGGACGAAATCAGCCACCGGCTGCTGCAGGTTCAGTGTGCGCGGGTGGCCGATGCCGAGACGCGCGCGCCAATATTCCTGCGTGCCGAGGGCCGCAGTGATGTCCTTCAAGCCGTTGTGGCCGCCGGACGAGCCGCCCTTCTTGATGCGCGCAACGCCCGGGGCGAGGTCGAGTTCGTCGTGCACGACCAATATCTCCTCCGGTGCGATTTTGTAGAAACGCGCCAGCGCGCCAACCGATTGGCCCGAGCGGTTCATGAAGGTTTGCGGTTCCAGCAACCATACCTCGTTGCCGGCGATCTTGGTTTTGCCGAGCAGCGCATTGAGGCGCGATTCGCGCGCGAGCTTGCAGCGGCCGATGCCGTTGGCCAGATTGTCGACCAGCCAGAAACCGGCGTTGTGGCGCGTAAGTTCGTACTCGGGACCGGGATTGCCGAGCCCGACGATGAGACGTATGGACATGAATTTTGCTAGTGAAAATGAGTTTTGCAGCAATTATGCCTAGTTTTGACGTACTGCGGAGGCACAATAAAAAACCCGCCACGAGGGCGGGTTCTTCCTGGCGGTCGCGAGACCGCAGCAGGGATTACTTCTTCGCTGCAGGTGCGGCAGGTGCTGCGGCAGCAGAAGCGGCAGCGGCTGCTGCTGCGTCGGCTTCGGCTTCAACCTTGCCGGCCGGGATTGAAGCGGTGGCAACGGTTGGGTTGTCGCCGTGGGCAACGGCAGTAACGCCTTCCGGCAGCTTCAGGTCCGAAACGTGGATCGAGTGGCCGATATCGAGGGTAGCCAGATCGACTTCGACGAATTCCGGCAAATCCTTCGGCAAGCAGCTGATGTCCAGGTCCGACAACACGTGGCTGATGATGCCGGCGTGCAGTTTGACTGCAGGCGCGATGTCCGAGTTGATGAAGTGCAGCGGCACCTTGACGTGGATCTTTTGCGATGCGTCGACGCGCTGGAAGTCAACGTGCAGCACGAGTTGCTTGTAGGCGTGCATCTGGAAGTCGCGCAGCAGGACTTGCTCGACCTTGCCATCGAGTTCCAGGTCGAGAATCGACGAGTGGAAGGTTTCTTTTTTCAACGCATGGTACAAGGCGTTGTGATCGAGCGCGACGTTGACGGGGGCAGTGGTGCCGCCGTAGATGATGCCAGGTGTTTGACCAGCATTGCGCAGGCGGCGGCTCGCTCCGGACCCCTGCTCTTTGCGTGCAAATGCGACTACTTTCATGTTGTTGCTCCATAAGTTGCAAGCCATTTTGGCTTGCGATGAGAACCCCCCGCGACCAGGGGATTCGATAAAAGGCGCGGCAATCGCCGCGCCTCGCTTCCAGGCCGGACGGAAATCCGCCTGACCTGAGTGTTCTTGACGCTTTTAGTCGGCAAACAGCGACATCACCGAGTCGCCCTTGCTGATGCGCTTGAATGTCTCGGCCAGCAACTCCGCGCAAGACAGTTGGCGAATCTTCGGGCACGCCTTGGCGGCCGGCGACAACGGGATGGTGTTGGTCACAACCAACTCATCCAAAGGCGAATTCGCGATGCGCTCGATTGCCGGTCCCGACAAAACCGGGTGTGTGCAATATGCCACGACTTTCTTGGCGCCGCGCTCCTTCAACACCTCGGCGGCCTTGGTCAACGTGCCGGCGGTATCGACCATGTCATCCATGATCACGCAATTGCGGCCTTCGACTTCACCGATAATGTTCATCACTTCCGACACGTTGGCCTTCGGGCGGCGTTTGTCGATGATGGCCAGATCGCAGTTGAGGCGCTTGGCCAGCGCACGCGCGCGCACCACGCCGCCAACGTCGGGCGAAACAACCAGCAAGTCTTCATAATTCTTGCTCACCAGATCGCTCAACAGAATCGGTGAAGCATAGATATTGTCGACCGGAATGTCGAAGAAACCCTGGATCTGGTCAGCATGCAAATCCATGATCAGGACGCGTTCAACGCCGGCTTCCTGCAGCATGTTGGCCACCACCTTGGCGGAAATCGCAACACGTGCCGAACGCGGACGGCGATCCTGGCGCGCATAACCGTAATACGGGATGGCGGCGGTGATACGGCCTGCCGAGGCGCGCTTCAAGGCGTCGACAATGAGCATCAATTCCATCAGATTGTCGTTGGTCGGCGCGCAGGTCGATTGCAGCACAAAGACATCCTTGCCGCGCACGTTTTCATTGATTTCCACGGCAACTTCGCCATCGGAGAACTTCGTGACGTTGGCCTTGCCGATCGACAGGCCCAGATGCTTGACAACGCCGGCAGCCAGTTCCGGATTTGCATTCCCGGTGAAAACCATCATGTTGTCGAGTGCCATGGATGCCCCTGGGTGCAATCGTTAAAAAAACAATAAGAGAACACTACATTTCGAGCGCCCGAATGCGGGTGCCATAAGCTTTAAAAGCCGCCAATGCGAGACTATGTTAACGTAGTCTCGCATTGGCGGCTTTAATTGTCAGCCTGTTGTTGGCTTAATGCTACGCCGGACGTACCTGCTGTTCCGGTTGACATCGCAACGCATGTTTTGCCGTCGCGCTGCCCTGTTTAATGGCAGGGGAACAAGGATTCGAACCTTGGAATGCTGGAATCAAAATCCAGTGCCTTAACCAGCTTGGCGATTCCCCTACA
>DATBQE010000132.1:0-35450 GCA_036561005.1 Burkholderiaceae bacterium
AACCTCCGCGAGGCAATCATGACCACCCCTTCTTCCAACTCACCGCCAGGCGGCTCGGCCAATGTGGACACCGGGCCGTTGTCCTGGGTGATGGTCGAGATCCGTGAAGCGTTGACCCGTTCCAAAACGGCTCTGCAGGAAGCGCTCACACAAGTTAGCGAAAACCAATCCACGGCCTTGCGCCATGCGAAAGGCTTCTTGCACCAGGCGCATGGCGCCCTGCAAATCGTCGACGTCGACGGCGTGGCCATCATTACCGAAACTGTTGAAGATTTGCTCGATCGCGCCGAATCCGGCCAATTGACCTTCAACGAGAACGTGGCCGAAGCGATCGCCAATGCTTATCAGGCGCTGCTCGAATACCTGGAGGAATTGCTCTCCGGCGTGCCGCACCAGCCGGTGCGCCTGTTTCCGTACTATCGGGCCCTCCTTGAGGCGCGCGGCGCCGAGCGGATACATCCAGCCGACCTGTTCTTCCCGAATTTGTCGATCCGCCCGCAATTGCCGCCGGCCGCGGTGCCCGACAAACCTGCCGATTACACGGGCTTGCGCAAGCGTTTTGAACGCTCGCTGCTGCCTTTCATCAAGAGCCCGGACCGCGCTTCTGAACTTGCCAACGCCGGGGTCATGCGGGACCTCGTCGCCGAGGTTGAGCGGGCGCAGGCGAACCAGCAGTCGCGTGTGTTCTGGTGGGTGCTGCACGGCTTTGCCGAAGCGGTCGCTGCCGGCCAGGTCAAAAACGAGCTATATGTCAAACAATTGTTCGCTCGTATCAACCTGCAGATCCGGCGCCTCTCGGAAGGCTCGTCGAGCATTGCCGAGCGCCTGTTGCGCGATGCATTGTTCTTTGTGGCCCGCGCCGAAAATCCTTCTCCGCTGGTGCAGCAAATCCGCCGCGCCTACCAGCTCGATGGCGCGGTCCCGCTCGACTACGAGCGCAAGCGCTACGGCCAGATTGATACCGAGGCATTGGCTGTCGCGAAGGAACGCCTGTCGCATGCAAAAAATGCGTGGAACCGCATTGCCGGCGGTGACGGCAGCGTTGTGTCAGTCTTCGAATCGGAGCTTGGCACCCTGGCTGACGCCGGCGCGAAACTGAATTCGCCGCCGCTGCTGAAATTGTTGCGCGAATTGGGTGGCATCGCACGCCACTCGCTGCATGGCCGCTCCGCCGAGAGTCTTGGCCTGGAGATGGCGACCGCCTTGCTGTTCGTCGAAAATGCATTGAATCACATCGGGCACCTGCCGGATAATTTTGGCGAGCGCGCCGATGCCATGACGGCACGCCTGCTCGCTGTTGTTGCCGGCGAACACCCGACTGAAAGTGCCGAATGGCTCGACGACATGTCGCGCGAAGCGCAACAGCGCCAGACCATGCAGGTCCTGACGGCCGAATTGCAAACCAGCTTGCGTCAGGTCGAGAAATCGCTGGACGAATACTTCAATGACCCGAGCCAGCGTGCGGGGCTTGGTCAAATCGAATCCACGCTGCATCAAATTGGCGGCGCGCTGGCGATTCTTGACCAGGAAGATGCCATGCACGCCGTGCAGCATACCCAGACAGCCGTGCGGCGCTTTGCGGAAGTCGCTGAGGACGCTGCTCCGGACGTCGCGGCATTCCAGCACGTGGCACGTAACGTCGGTGCACTCAGCTTCTTCATCGAGACGCTGCAATTGCATTCGGACGGTGTGAAGAAACGATTCTCCTTTGACCGGGAAACTGGCGTCTTTCACGCCAATCTACTGGAAAAAAACTCGGTAACGCGGATTGATGCAGAAGTTGCAGACGAATCGGTATCCGCGCTTGCCGAAGATAAATCCGATTCTTCAGCCCATCCCGTAGCGGTCACAGATTTGCCGACCGTCGAGGATGATCTTTTGCGGCACCAGCAGCATTCGGTCGAGTTGGCAAAGTCGCTGACCGCCGAGCCGCACAACCCCGAATTGCAGGAGCAGTTGAAGGAGTCGCTCGAACAGGTACGCCGCGATGCCACCCTGGTCGACAATCCCGAGGCAAACGATCGGGCGCAGGCGGCCATCAAGATGCTCAATCATCTTGAAACGGCACCGACACAGGAAGCCTTGGCTGAAATTGTCACGGCGACCGAACCTGCGCTTCCCGCACCGCCTGTTGTCCCCGTGCAGACGGCGCCTGCTGCGCCGGAAACCGACGAAGAAGTCGATGCAGAATTGCTGGAAATCTTCCTCTCCGAAGCAGAGGAAGTATTGGGCTGTGTCAAGGAAACCATTCCGCAATCGCGTAGCGAGCCTTATAACCAGGATCATTTGACCACCCTTCGCCGCTCATTTCATACCTTGAAAGGCAGCGGCCGAATGGTCGGCCTGATGGCGTTCGGCGAAGGCGCGTGGAGCATTGAGCAGGTATTGAATGTGCGTCTGTCGGAAACTCGCGCAGGCGACGCCGATTTGTATGGATTGCTCGACAAGGCAACTGATTTTCTTGGTGCCTGGGTCAACGATTTGCACACGACAGGAAAGTCGGCCCGCACTCCGAATGCCTTGGTCAATGCCGCCGAGCGCGTCAAGAATGGCCAAGCTTTTTACTATGAAAGCGCGCCTGAGCCGGTTGCTCCCGCCGTTGCGGTAGAAGCCGAGCAGGAACCGGCGGCTCAGGTTGCACCGGCAGCGCAGGAAGCTGCCACAGAGATTGCCACCCCCGTGCTTGCTTTGTCCGAGCCTGTCATCCCTGAAATTACTCTGCCTGAGATTGTCGTCGAGCCAGGTCTTGCGGCAACGCAAGCTGCCGAAATCGTTGAAACTCAAACGATAGCGACAGGCGAACAGTCGCCATCGCCGACCGAGTCTGTTGAAGAGACCCAAGCGACGCATTTGGCCGACAGCAGCGCGGTCGAGCACGTCGCCGACGTTGAAATGCAGGCCAAGAACGCGGAAGCAGGCGAGGCGCACGCGCACGAATCTGCTCCGCACGAAGAGCCGGTCGCGGCCGGTGCCGACGTGATTGAATTCCCCGGCTTGTCGAAGCCGACCATGCAGCATGATGACAGCGTCAAACATATCGGCGAACTTGAGATCAGCCTGCCTTTACATAATATTTACCTGGCCGAGACGGATGAACTGGTGCGCTTGCTGTCGCAAGACATCGGCGAGTGGCGTCACGAACCGGACCGTCATGTCAATATTCATGTCGTGCATGCCGCACATTCGCTGGCAGGCAGTTCGGCCACGGTGGGCTTCAAGCCGCTGCAGGAAGTGGCGCATGCGCTGGAAATGGTGTTGCAGTTCCTGGCGCGCAAACCGGTACGCTTGATCAACGAAGAGTTCGATACCTTGCAGCATGGGATCGAACGCATCCGTTTCATGTTGCAGATGTTTGCACTGGGTGAAATGCCCGCCCATGAACCCGAGCAGGTGCAGATTCTGGAGCGCATGCAGTCCGAGATCGAAGCACGCCTGCATATGGCGCCTGAGCTCGCACCGCTGCCGCATATTGTGCATGAACCGCTGATCGAGCAGCCCCTCGCGCACATCGAGCCGGAGCATCACGCTGACCTGACACAGGCAGTGCCGGACCTGTCATTCGAATCGATTGATTTGCCGGCCCTGGAGTCGCCGCAAATCACCGAAGAAATTCTTCTGGAAATGCCTCGCGAGCCGGTGTTCGATGCAGTGCCGCTGATCGAACCTATCGTCGATCTGCCGCTTGCCGAAGAACTGACGCACCCGCCGCAATCGCACGAGTTGGTGCATAGTGCTTCGCTTGAACCGTCGCACGAATCGCCGCATGAGCTGCATGTGTCGCCGGCAACGGACGAGAGCTTCACGCCGCATGACCGGGCAGAGCCTCAAGTAGAGGAAATAGCTGCCCTTGCTCCGCCGGTCGAGGACGATTTCGCTGATTTGACACCCCTTGCAGATACAAGCGCCGATCAAACGAGTCATGCTTTGCAAGGATATGTCGAGCCTTTTAGCGCGCCATCGTTTGAACTACCAAGCGCGCCGGCAAGCTTGCATTCGTTCGAATCTGTCGCAAGCGAACCAGCATTCGAACCCGCCGCAATTGAGCCTGCAGCAATCGAGCCTGCCGAGGAGATATCAAGCGAAGCGGTATTTGAGCCGACGCCCGCGACTGAGCCGCAACAATTCGTTGAGGCGGCCGCCGAGCCGGTCGTTGCATTGCCCGTCGAGACGCACAGCGAGCCGTTCATCGAGACGTCGATCGAACCAGCGCCTGGCCCGGTTGCGGAAGAAATCGAATCACCTTTGGCGATTCATGCCGAGGCGGCGCAGCAAGAACATGCTCCTGCTGCGAACTTTGTCGAACCGGTATTTGCGCGCGAAGAAGAGGTTGCAGTTGACCCCGCCCTGCTGCTTCTGCCAAAGGACGATCTCGACGCCGACCTGTTGCCTGTGTTCCTCGAAGAAGGCCGAGACATGATGCCGCAGTTGGGCGAACAACTGCGCATTTGGCAAAAGAATACGGTCGATACCGCTGCGCCGATGTCGGTGCTGCGTTTGCTGCATACGCTCAAGGGTAGTGCACGGATGGCCGGTGCAATGGGCCTCGGCCAGCACATGCACGACATGGAAACACGTATTGAAACCATGACGCGCTCCGGTGCGCCGAACAGCACGTCGCTCGACGACATGCTGACGCGCTTCGACCAGGGTTTGCAGATGTTCGAAGAGCTGCAGGACCCGCAGGCAGCCAAGCGCAACGCGCAGGCTCGCGCGGCAGCCGAGGCGCAGGCCACGGCGCGCGCCGAAGGGGAGACGCAGCCGCGCGGCCTCGTCGAGCTTACCTCGATCGTTCCGCTGCAAAAAAGCAATGTCGTTGTGCCGAAGATGGGCGCAGCCAACACGCCTGCGACCAAATCGACGCAAGCTGCGCCGGTTCCGCTGGTGCGTGTGCGCGCCGACATTCTCGACCGCCTTGTGAACCAGGCTGGTGAAGTATCGATCTCGCGCTCCCGTCTCGAAACCGAAGTCGGCACCTTGCGTCAGTCGCTGACGGAAATGACGGAAAACGTTGCGCGTCTGCGTGACCAGCTGCGTGAGATTGAAATGCAGGCCGAAACGCAGATCACATCGCGCATGGCGCACTCGGCCGACCGTGAATTCGACCCGCTCGAATTCGACCGCTTCACGCGCCTTCAGGAATTGACCCGGATGATGGCCGAGAGCGTCAACGACGTTGGCTCGGTTCAGCAGAATCTGGCGCGCACGGTCGACAACGCCACTACCGATTTGACGATACAAGGGCGCCTCACGCGCGACCTGCAACAGGACTTGATGCGCGTGCGCATGGTGCAGTTCGCCAGCATTTCAGAACGTCTGTATCGCGTCACGCGCCAGGCCTCGAAAGAACTCGACAAGCGCGTCAATCTCGATATCCGCGGCAGTGCGGTTGAAATCGACCGTGGCGTGCTGGAAAAAATGACTGGTCCGTTTGAACATTTGCTGCGCAATGCCATCGTGCACGGCATCGAGTCGCGCGAACAGCGGCAGGCAGCGGGCAAGAGCGAAATCGGCGAATTGCTGGTTGAAATCCGCCAGGAAGGTAACGAGGTCGTCATTCAGTTCTCCGATGACGGCCAGGGCCTGAATCTGGAACGCATCCGTGAGAAGGCGTTCTCGGTCGGGTTGCTCGGACAAGGCGACGAGCCGACCGAAGCTGAAATGACGGACCTGATTTTCAATTCGGGTTTCTCGACAGCCGATAACGTCACCGAGTTGGCCGGCCGCGGCGTGGGCATGGACGTGGTGCGTTCCGAAGCCGCCGGGCTGGGCGGACGCGTTGGTGTTGTGTCGGAAGCGGGCAAAGGCGCGCACTTCACGATTCACCTGCCGTTGACTCTGGCCGTGACGCAAGTCGTCATTCTTACCACCGGCGGCAAAACATATGCGGTGCCGTCCGTGCTGGTGGAGCAGGTCCAGCAATTGAAGACCAACCCGCTTGCCGCTGCCTATAATGACGGCGCGGTGATGTGGCAGAACCAGCGCGTTCCCATGCATTACCTGTCGGCCTTGCTCGGTGACAAGGATGCAACGGCTGTGTCGCAACAATACTCGCCGATCATGATTCTCAAGAGCGGTAGCGATCGCGTGGCAATTCACGTCGATGAGATCCTCGGCAACCGCGAAGTCGTGGTCAAGAATATCGGACCTCAGCTGTCACGTATGATCGGTATCGCCGGCGCCACCGTTCTCGGTTCCGGCGACATCGTTCTGATTTTGAACCCGGTTCCGCTGGCCCAGCGTTACGCTCACGAGAATCTGCGTGCGCCGCGCCTGACGCAATCCGATGTGCCTGACAACATGGGCGCAGTGGCCGAACTGGCACAGGCACCAGCACAACCTGTCAAGGCCGAGCCGGTGCAGGGTCTGCGTACGCAGCATATTGTGATGGTGGTCGACGATTCTCTGACGGTGCGGCGCGTGACGCAGCGTTTGCTGGCGCGCGAAGGATATCAAGTCGTGCTGGCGAAGGACGGCGTCGATGCGCTTGAGCAATTGCAGTCGATCAACCCGGACGTCATGCTGGTCGATATTGAAATGCCGCGTATGGATGGCTTCGATTTGACGCGCAACGTACGTAACGATGATCGCACCAGGCATATTCCGATCATCATGATTACTTCGCGTACTGCGACCAAGCACCGCAACTATGCAATGGAATTGGGTGTCAATGAGTACCTGGGCAAACCGTATCAGGAAGATGCGTTGCTGAAGTCGATTTCCGGCTTCGTCAACAAGGAAACCCAGCCGATTTGACGTAGAAGCTGCCTCACAGACCAAACCCGCTCCCGCCGACAGGCGCGAGCGGGTTTTTTAATCGGTCTCGGATGCGTCGTCGCGCGGTGTTCGCACCACGCCATAGCGAGCCAAGGTGCGCCGGCGTGCTTCGTCGTGCTGGACGACCGGCATCGGATAATCCTGCCCCAATGCGACCCCGGCAGCGGCCAATTCCAAGGGCGCGGCCAGCCATGGCGCGTGTATGCATTTGGCCGACAGCTTGCTTAATTGCGGCAGATAGCGTTTGATGAATTTTCCTTCCTGGTCGAATTTTTCCGACTGCGTGACCGGATTGAAGATGCGGAAATAAGGTTGGGCGTCGCAGCCTGACGAAGCCGCCCACTGCCAGCCGCCATTGTTCGATGCCAGATCGAAATCATTGAGTTTCTCGGCAAAATATTGTTCTCCGCGACGCCAGTCGATGCCGAGATCCTTGATCAGAAAGCATGCCGTGACCATGCGCAACCGGTTATGCATATAGCCGCTCTGGTTCAACTGCGCCATGGCGGCATCCACGAGAGGATAACCGGTTTGTCCCTTGGCCCAGGTCTCAAACAAGCGATCGGCTTCAGCGCCGCGTTCCCACTCTATTGCATCGTAAGCCGGCTTGAAGGCACGTTCCACAACGTGCGGGTGCTGGAACAGAATCATCGCGTAGAAGTCGCGCCAGATCAGCTCGTTCAACCAGACTGCCGCTCCGGTGCCACCGGCACCCGAGCGCATTGCGTCGTGCGCCAATCGAACCAGTGACCGTATCGAAACCGTACCGAACCGCAGGTGCAGCGACAGGTAGGACGGTCCCTTGATCGCGGGATAGTCGCGCGTCTCGCCGTAGCGCGCAATGCGCTCCCTGAAATCCTCGACCAACGCTGCGCCACCCTGCATGCCGGTTGCAATGTTGAGATCGGTCAAATTGGTCCTTTCGAAACCAATCTCTTGCAGGGATGGGATCCGGTATTGCGCTACGGCGAGCAACTTGCCGGCACGATCATCGGTGGCAAGCGCAGCGTCGGCACCCGAAGCGCCATTCGACGCCAACGCCAGCGCTTTCAACCAGGCGTTCTTGTAAGGCGTGTACACCGAAAATGGTTTGCCGGTCTGCGACAACACTTCATTCTTTTCGAAAATTACCTGATCTTTGAAGCTGATGAATTCCCGTCCATCGCGCTGCAAGGCGGCTGCAACTTCGGCGTCGCGGGCGATGGCGGCCGGCTCATAGTCATGATTGGCAAAGACGGCCTGCGCCTTGAATTCGGCGGCCAACTTGGGGATGGCTTCGCTTGCCCTGGTATGGCGCACAATCATTGCGCCACCATGGCGGTGCAAGGCGGCATCGAGTTCAATCAGGCATGCGTGGATGAATTCCACGCGGCGATCGGCGCGTGGAAGGTGCGCAAGAATATCGCGGTCAAACACAAACACGCATACGACTTTGCGACTGCGCATGAGCGCGTGATGCAAGGCCGCGTGATCGAAATCGCGCAAATCTCGGCGGAACCAGACCAGGGAAATGTCGAATTGCGTCATCTTTAATATCCGGAAAGTTTCAGCAAATATAACATTGATCCAGCGCAAGCATTTTGCCCCGCAAGACGGCGATTGACTGTAATTGAAGATGCCTGTCCTGCATTAATACGGCGGCAAATTGCAAAACTGCTAGAATGTGTTCATGGTGAAGCCAAGAATTCCACGAAAAACCACATCCTCGCCTGGCACGTCGCAGGATCCCTCTTCTTTTGCAAAAAATAATGAAGATGATGATGGCGCGGGGTTCAATCTATCAAATCATTTTCTGATCGCCATGCCGTCGATGCCGGAGGATCCGGTGTTTGGCGGTAGCGTGGTGTATTTGTGCGAGCACAATGCGGGTGGCGCGCTTGGCGTGATCATCAACAAGCCCACTGACATGAGCATCGATACCCTGCTCGAGCGCATCGACTTGAGTTTGGAAATCACGCCCAACGGTACGCCGCTCGATCCCAAGCCGGTCATGTTTGGCGGCCCGGTCCAGGTGGAGCGTGGATTTGTATTGCATACTCCCGTCAGCAGCTTTTCCTCAATGATGACCGTCAGCGACGATATCGTGCTCACCACCTCCAAGGACGTGCTCGAGGCGGTGGCCCACGGTGCGGGCCCGGCGCGCATTCTGATCACCTTGGGATGTGCCGGCTGGAGCCCCGGCCAGCTCGAGCAGGAAATTGCCAATAATGGTTGGCTGACCGTGCGAGCCGATCCGCGCATCGTATTCGATCTCCCGATAGAGCAGCGTTTCGATGCCGCCATGCGCTTGCTGGGCATCGACCCGATGATGCTATCCGGCGTGGCCGGCCACGCCTGACCCATCCGTTAATGGGGACGTTGATCGGCTTCGACTTCGGGCTCAAGCGTATCGGTGTTGCGACCGGCAACACAATCACGCGGCAGGCGAGCCCATTGAAAGTCATCTCGGCCGCTACCAACGAAGCAAAATTCCAGGAAATCGAAGCCTTGCTTGCCGAGTGGCAGCCGGAGCGATGTATTGTCGGCTTGCCGCTACATCCGGACGGCGCCGAGCATGAAATGACTGCGCGCTGCCGGCGTTTTGCCAATCAATTGCATGGCCGCTACGCAATCGACACGGTACTGGTCGACGAGCGCTATTCCTCCGCAGTGCTAGCGCAAAGGCGGGGCGAAGTGATTGACGCCGCCGCCGCCGCCATAATCTTGCAGCAATATTTCGATGAGCACACTGACTATTGACCCCGGTCCTGAACAGCTCCCTTTTTGCGATCCGGTAAATCTCTTCGAGGGGCCGCAGGCATGAAGACCTTACACTTCGTCGTGCGCGTGATTCGCGTGATATTGCATCTGATCACTGCGCTGTGGACCTGTGCCGCGATCTTTCCGTTTACAGACAACGCCGGCCGCGCCTGGCGCATACGCCATTGGTCGGGGCAATTGCTGGCCATGTGCCGATTGACGGTGCACGTTGACCGGCGCGCAGCGGATGACGTCGGCAAACCGGCATTGGCGGTATGCAACCATGTTTCCTGGCTCGACATTTTTGTCATCAACTCCATGCAGCCGACGCATTTCGTGGCCAAGTCCGACATTCGCGATTGGCCGCTGATCGGCTGGCTGTGCGCGACGGCAGGCACGGTTTTCATCGCACGCGGTCGTATGCGCGATGTGCGGCGCATATTCGAGAACCTGGTCGCCAGCTTGCGCACCGGCGATCACGTCGCATTTTTCCCCGAGGGCACGACGGCCAGTCAGGGCCAGATTTTGCCGTTTCACGCCAATTTGTTCGAGGCCGCAATCGATGCAGGCGTGCCGATTCAGCCCTATGCCTTGCGCTATCTCGATCGGCAAGGCCGTCTGCATCCCAGTGTCGATTTTGTCGGCGATATGAGCTTTGCCGAAAGCATGCTGGCTATCCTGCGCGGCGACAAGATCGTTGCGCAACTGATCGTGTTGCCGCCGCTCGACTCAAACGGCGCACACCGCCGCGAACTGGCACAAGCGGCGCACAATGCGATTTCCGCCGCACTGGGGTATTCGGCAAAGTAAGCTGTACGGCCTGTTCAATCTGCCTGCCATGCCTGTCAAACAGATCCGGCAATGGCGGACAAAGGCGCCTACTTGCCCGGTTTCTGGTATTGCGGACAATCAACCTGGATGACCGAATGATCGTCCAGGGCAACCGCGCTCAATTTTCCGCCCCATACGCAACCCGTGTCTAGACCGACGAGATTGTCGCGTATCGTCAGTCCCAAGGTGGACCAATGGCCGAACACGACCGGCGTAGCGGCGGTTTGACGGCCGGCAACCTCGAACCAGGGCATCATTCCCGGTGGTGCGCCTTCGCTGCCTTCGGTGCTGCTGAAGTCCATACGGCCGCCGGCGCTGCAAAAACGGACCCGGGTGAGGGCATTAACCACGCAGCGCCAGCGATCTGGCCCCTGCAGATTGTCGTCCCATTGATCCGGTGTGTTGCCATACATCTGGCGCAGAAAATCCACCCAGTCCGAACCGCGCAGAACTTGTGACACCTCTTCGGCCAGGCGCAGGGTTTGTTCGACTGTCCATGAAGGCAATACGCCTGCGTGAACCAGCAAATGACCGCCCTCGTACATGGCCAGCGGCTGCAGACGCAACCAATCGAGTAAATCTGCACAGTCGGGCGCATTGAGGATGGTGCCCAGGGTGTCCGAGCGGTGCGCTTTGCGTACGCCGTTGGCCACGGCGAGCAGATGTAAATCATGGTTACCGAGCAGGACCCGCGCTCGGCTTCCCAACTGACGAATGAAGCGCAGCGCTTCCAGCGAGCCGGATCCACGGTTGACCAGGTCGCCGACAAAGATCATGGCCGAATGCGGCGTAGTTAGGTTAATTTTCTCCACCAACGACACCATTTGTCGGTGGCACCCCTGAACGTCGCCTATTGCATAGATTCTCATGCGGATAAAAATATGGGGAAGTGGACTAAAACAGCAAAAAATGCAGATATTTGCCTGATTTCAAGGGAATTTTGAACGAAAACACGTCGAAATGGAATGAACCCGAATAACGAAAATGGCGTGAAAATGCAATCGTAACAATCAATTACAGCAATTTTGCCCATTACCTGTTGTAATCGAAGGGTAAGATGCGAAGTTATCAAGGGTAGTCACGTAAAATAACAGGTTTTCCGGCCTTTCATAATGGTATTCGCTAACGCTGGCTAAGATAAATTGAGTGCAGGCGGATTTCGGTCCCGCCTTTGCGCTTTCAAGCGGTTCGGCAACTTAGGCTATTTTCCAATTTTTGACCTGGGATACTACGGGATGATTTTAGTAACGGGGGGTGCCGGATTTATCGGTTCGAATTTCGTGCTCGATTGGTTGGGGCAGTCGGATGAGGCCATATTGAATCTCGACAAGCTCACCTACGCCGGCAATCTGAGTAACCTCCAGTCCCTGCGCGGCCGCGCGGAGCACATTTTCGTGCGCGAGGACATTTGCGATACCGTGCGCGTTGAAGAATTGCTGCGCGCACATCGCCCCCGCGCCATCGTGCATTTTGCCGCGGAAAGCCATGTCGACCGGTCTATCCATGGTCCGGGCGCATTCATATCGACCAACATCAACGGCACATTCAGCATGCTCGAGGCCGCGCGCGCCTATTGGCAAGAGCTGGAGGGTGAGGCCAGGGCGGCGTTTCGTTTCCTGCATATCTCGACCGATGAGGTATTCGGCTCGCTCGGTCCGGACGATGCCCCGTTCTCGGAGACGACCGCATACGCCCCGAATAGCCCTTACTCGGCCTCCAAGGCGGCGGCCGATCATCTGGTGCGCTCTTACCACCATACCTACGGCTTGCCGACGCTGACGACGAATTGTTCCAACAATTACGGCCCGTATCACTTCCCGGAAAAGCTGATTCCCTTGATGATCGCCAATGCACTTGCCGGCAAGGCTTTGCCCATCTACGGCGACGGTAAAAATGTGCGCGACTGGCTATATGTGAGTGATCACTGTGCTGCGATTCGTCGCGTGCTCGACGCAGGGCGGGTCGGTGAAACCTACAACATTGGCGGCTGGAACGAGAAGACCAATCAGGAAGTGGTCGATACCCTTTGTGACATCCTTGACCAACTTGCCCCGAAGGCCGACAAATCCGGTTATCGCAGTCAAATTCACTATGTGACAGACCGGCCTGGCCATGACCGACGCTACGCCATCGATGCGTGCAAGATCGAGCGCGAACTTGGCTGGACTCCGAAAGAGTCTTTCGAAAGCGGCATCAAAAAAACTGTGCAATGGTACCTCGACAACCAGCAATGGGTTGCTGAAGTACAATCCGGGGCCTACCAAAACTGGGTTGATCAAAATTATAGCCACAGAACTGCTATCTAATATGCAAGAAAACAGGCGAGAAAAAATGCGCTGGATACAAATGCATGAACAGCAGGCCGGAGGACTGAAATGACAGGTACGCTCGAAAAAAATCGACGCAAGGGCATCATCCTCGCCGGCGGCTCGGGTACCAGGCTCTATCCGATCACGACCTCGATTTCCAAGCAATTGCTTCCCGTCTACGACAAGCCAATGATTTACTATCCGCTGACGACGTTGATGCTGGCGGGGATACGTGAAATATTGCTGATCTCGACGCCGCAGGACACGCCGCGCTTCCGCGAACTGCTTGGCGATGGAAGCCAGTGGGGCATACAGTTGAGCTATGCCGTACAGCCTTCGCCGGACGGTTTGGCGCAGGCCTTCATCATCGGGCGCGATTTTGTCGGCGACGATCCGTCGGTGCTCATTCTTGGCGACAATATCTACTATGGTCACGAATTCGATGCGCAATTGCGCATCGCAGCCGAACGCACCGACGGCGCCACCGTTTTCGCGTATCACGTTCTCGACCCAGAACGTTATGGCGTGGTTGAATTCGACGATCAACGCCGTGCAGTAAGCATCGTAGAGAAGCCAGCCCAACCGAAGTCGAACTATGCCGTCACGGGCCTGTATTTCTATGACAGTCAAGTGTGCGACATTGCTGCGGCGATGCGCCCATCTGCGCGTGGCGAACTCGAGATCACCGACGTGAACCGGATCTATCTTGAGCGCAATGAGCTCAACGTGGAAGTCATGGGGCGCGGCATGGCGTGGCTCGACACCGGGACGCATGAATCGCTGCTGGATGCCTCGCAATTTGTGGCAACTTTGGAAAAGCGGCAAGGCCTGAAAGTGGCGTGCCCCGAGGAAATTGCATATCGCAAGGGCTACATCGATGCAGAGCAACTCGAGAAACTGGCGCTGCCCCTGAAAAAAAATGCCTATGGCAACTACCTATTGCGTATCCTCAACGGCAAGGTTTATTGACCATGAACCTTGTCTCTACCGCCATTGACGGACTCGTCATTCTGGAACCCAAGGTGTTTGGCGATGACCGCGGTTTCTTTTACGAGAGTTTCAACGAAAGGCGCTTCCTGGAATTGACCGGGCAGCAAGAAAGCGCCGCCCATTTCGTCCAGGATAACCACTCCAAGTCCGCGCACAACGTGCTGCGCGGCTTGCATTATCAGATCCAGCAGGCGCAGGGCAAGCTGGTACGTGTCACCGCCGGTGAAGTGTTCGATGTGGCGGTGGACATCCGTCGTAGCTCGCCGACCTTCGGCAAATGGGTCGGCGTCACCCTGTCGGCTGCCAACATGCGACAGCTCTGGATTCCCGCCGGATTTGCACATGGCTTCGTGGTCACCAGCGCGTCCGCTGAGTTTCTCTACAAGACAACCGACTACTGGGCGCCGCAATTCGAGCGCTGCATTGCCTGGAACGATCCGGCAATCGGCATCGACTGGCCCCTTGATGGTGGGCCGGTGATGTCGGACAAAGACCGTTTGGGCAAGTTGCTTGCCGACGCGGAGGTGTTTCCGTGAGAATACTGTTGACCGGCAAGACCGGGCAGGTCGGCTACCAGCTTGAACGCAGCCTGCAAGGCTTGGGCGAAGTGATCGCGCTGAATTCGACACAGATGAATCTTGCCGATCTCGATTCGGTCACTTCGGTCATTCGCGAGATCAAACCCGACCTGATCGTCAATCCTGCGGCATACACTGCCGTCGATCAAGCGGAGCGCGAGACGGACCTGGCGCACCGTGTCAACGGTGAAGCGCCAGGCGTCATGGCGGAAGAGGCGCGTCGCCTCGGTGCAGCAATGATCCATTACTCGACGGACTATGTCTTCGATGGCGAGAAGGACGGTGCGTATGCCGAGCATGACGTGCCTAATCCGCAGAACGTCTATGGCAAGAGCAAGCTCGCCGGCGAACATGCCGTCGCGGCGGCGGGTATACCACACCTGATTCTGCGCACCAGCTGGGTTTATGGCATGCGCGGCAGGAATTTCCTGCTGACTGTGCTGCGTCTGGCAGCGGAACGTGACGAATTGCGCATTGTGTCCGATCAATTCGGCGCGCCCACGTGGAGCCGGACCATTGCCGATACGACGGTCCATATCGTGTCGCGCCTCCAAAGTCGCGGCGTGACCGGGGCAGCCGGCGCAGTCCTGCAGCGTGACGCATGGCAGGAACAGACGGGCACCTTCCACTTGACGGCGCAGGGTCACACAACCTGGTACGGCTTTACCAAAGCAATTCTGGCGCATCCGTCTGTGCAGAAGAAGCCTGTGGTGACACCGATCATGACTGAAGAATACCCGTTGCCGGCGCCTCGCCCGAAGAATTCCGTCATGTCTTGCGACAAGCTGATCCGCACTTTTTGCGACTTGCCGCAATGGGACAAAGCGCTCGGGCTCTGCCAGGATTGACCGTCTAAAATGAATTCAGTTTTGCCGTATGGCGGAATCTACAAAACAATAGAACAACAACATAACAGATGCTAATTCCAATCATACTTTCCGGCGGAGCCGGCACACGTTTGTGGCCGGTGTCGCGCCAGTCCCACCCCAAGCCTTTCATGTGCGTAGGCGGCAGTAAGAGCCTGTTGCAGCAGACCCACGAGCGGGCGCTCGCCGTATCCGACAATGCGCAGGGCTTGATTGTCACCAACCGCGATTATTATTTCCTGTCGCACGATGAAATGGCGCAACAGGCGATTCAGCCGCAATACATGCTCGAGCCCAGCGGGCGCAATACCGCCCCCGCCATTGCGCTTGCGGCGTTATGGGCCATCGAGCAAGGCGACCCTTGCCTGCTGGTGATGCCGGCCGATCATCTGATCGCCGATGTGCCTGCCTTCCATGCTGCGGTCAGGCAGGCGCAAGCGCTGGCCCAGGACAACTACATGGTGCTGTTCGGCATACGGCCGACCGGGCCGGAGACCGGTTTCGGTTATATCGAAATGGGCGATGGAATCGGCGCGCATGCGCATGCAGTCAAGCGTTTTGTCGAGAAGCCCGATGCGGCCACTGCCGCGACTTATCTGGCGCAGGGCAACTACGTGTGGAACAGCGGCATGTTTTGTTTCAAAGCCAGTGTGATCCTCGCTGCGATGCAGGCTCATTGCCCGGCCTTGCTTGCGTCGGCGCGCGAGGTCTGGAAGGACAGTCTGGTCGAAGGCGACAAGACCGATTTGGCAGAAGGATTTTCCGCCATCGAAAATATTTCCATTGACTACGCTGTCATGGAAAAGGCCGGCAACATTGCGGTTATCCCCGGCGAGTTCGGCTGGAGCGATATCGGCGCGTGGGATGCGGTCGCAGCGGCGACCCCCGCCGACCAAAACGGCAATACCGCGAACCGCCAGTCGGCGCGCGGCGAAACCATCGTGATCGACAGCCGCAACACGCACATTGAAAGCCAGGACCGCCTGGTGGCGGCTATTGGGCTCGACAACCTGCTGATCATCGATACGCCGGACGCTTTGCTGGTCGCAGACAAGTCGAAAAGCCAGGAGGTCAAGCAAATCGTCACCCAATTGAAGAAGAGTGACCACGATGCACATAAGTTGCATCGCACGGTGGTGCGTCCCTGGGGGGCCTACACTGTGCTGGAAGAGGGGCCGGGCTTCAAGATCAAGCGCATCGTGGTCAAACCCGGCGCGGCCTTGTCGCTGCAATTGCATCACCGCCGAAGCGAACACTGGGTCGTGGTTTCCGGCACCGCACAAGTGACCAATGGCGAGCGCACGATACGCCTGGTCGCCAACCAATCAACCTATATCCCTGCTGGACACAAGCACAGACTTGTCAATCCTGGCGAAACGGAACTGTCGCTCATCGAAGTGCAGTGCGGCGCCTACCTCGGCGAGGACGATATTGTCCGCTTCGATGATGTCTACGGCCGGGTCCAATGAGCAGCGGAAATCAAGAAACCAGCGCAATGAAATCTTCGTCAAACACTGCACCGATTGCTGTCGTCACCGGAATTACCGGACAAGACGGCGCCTATCTGGCCGAGCTTTTGCTGGCAAAAGGCTATCGCGTATTCGGCACTTATCGCCGCACCAGTTCCGTCAATTTCTGGCGCCTCGACGAACTGGGTGTTACCCGGCATCCCAATCTGAGTCTGGTTGAATTTGATCTGACCGACCTCGGCTCGAGTATCCGTCTGATTCAGATGAGCGGTGCGACTGAAGTCTACAATCTGGCGGCCCAGAGTTTTGTTGGCGTGTCTTTCGACCAGCCGATTACGACAGCCGAGATCACCGGTGTCGGCGCCGTGAATCTGCTGGAAGCGATTCGTATTGTCAATCCGCGCATCCGTTTCTACCAGGCATCGACCTCGGAGATGTTCGGCAAGGTGCAGGCCGTGCCGCAAGTCGAAAGCACGCCGTTCTATCCGCGCAGTCCATATGGCGTTGCCAAACTTTATGCGCATTGGATGACGGTCAATTATCGAGAGTCGTATCAGATTTTCGGCAGTAGCGGCATTTTGTTCAATCACGAATCGCCATTACGCGGACGCGAGTTTGTCACGCGCAAGATTACCGATACCGCGGCCAAGATCAGGCTTGGTTTGCAGGACACGCTGGAGCTCGGCAACCTCGACGCCAAGCGCGACTGGGGCTATGCCAGGGAATATGTTGAGGGCATGTGGCGCATGCTGCAGGCCAGCGAACCCGATACCTTTGTGTTGTCGACCGGCCGGGCCGAGACCGTGCGCGAATTTGTCAACATGGCATTCAAGGCGGCGGGCTTTCACATACAGTGGCAAGGCGCCGACGAGCACGAAGTCGGTATCGACGACGCGAGCGGCAAAACGCTGGTGCGCGTGAATCCGAAATTCTATCGTCCCGCCGAAGTGGACCAGTTGATCGGGGACGCCGCCAAGGCACGCGAGAAACTCGGATGGGCGCCGACTACCACGCTCGAAGAGTTGTGCGCCATGATGGTGACGGCCGATCTGCGGAGAAACGAGCTTGGCTTCTCTTTCTGACAGTGTGAAACACAAGGCAAGCGTCCTGATTACCGGTGCGCGCGGTTTCACGGGCGTCTACGTCAAGGCCGAACTTGAGGCTGCCGGTTATCGGGTGATCGGCAGTGTCATAGAGGGTCCGAACGGCGCCGCCGAAGTTGGGCTGGATTTGACGTCGCCCATCCAATGTCGTGCGGTGATCGAGCAGTTACGGCCGGACTATATTGTCCATCTGGCGGCGGTCAGTTTCGTCCAGCATGAAAATGCCGAGGAGTTCTACCGCGTCAATGTGGTTGGCACGACCAATCTGTTGCAGGCAATCAGTGACGCGCGTCTGGAACCGAAGCGTGTATTGATTGCCAGCAGCGCGAATATTTACGGGAACGCCTTGGGGCAGTTGTCGGAGTCACAGTTGCCGCAGCCGGTCAATCACTACGCGGCGAGCAAGCTTGCCATGGAACACATGATTGCAGGCTGGTCCGATCGGCTGCCGATTGTCGTCGTGCGACCGTTCAACTATACGGGCGTCGGTCAGGATGTCCGGTTTCTGGTGCCGAAAATCGTGTCCCACTTTGCCCGGCGCGCGCCGGTGATCGAGCTCGGCAATCTGGACATCGAGCGCGATTTTTCCGATGTGCGCATGGTGGCCAATAGCTACCGGCGCCTGATTGAGGAAGATACGGCCGGCAAGGTTGTCAATGTCTGCAGCGGACAAGGCCAATCCCTGCGCGCCGTAATCGACATGTTGCAAAAAATTGCAGGGTATGAAATTGACGTGAAAGTGAACCAAGCTTTTGTTCGCCTGTCCGATGTAAAAACCCTGGTCGGCGCGCCGCAACGCTTGCGCGAACTGATAGGCGAGCCGATGGCGATCCCGTTTTTTCAAACGCTGGAATGGATGTATGGTGCCGAAGTTTTCGGTAAAGGTGTTGCGTGAATACAGATTTTAAAATGCAGGGCGTTGATCCTTCGACGATGGGCGGCACCGAAGCTCAGAACGACGACGCGTTACCGGCGGTCGAAGACATGCGTGTCGCGATCAATGGCATCGCCATGCTGTCGCCGCTGACGGGCATCGGTCAATATACCTACAACCTGGTGCGTGAGTTGCACGACCTGCGTTTGTCCCCCTGGCTGTTTTACGGTACAGATTGGAAGCGCGAGCTGCGCGCCATGGCGCTGCCGGGCATGACGACGGCCAAGAGCACATTCAAGCGCCTGGTGCCGCGTCCTTATGTGGTCCAGCGTTTTCTGCTGCAGCAGATGTTTTCGCGCGGCGCGCGGCGTCATCGTTTCGATCTGTATCACGAACCGAATTTCATGGCTTACCGTTTCAATGGGCCGGCTGTCGTCACTGTGCACGATCTTTCGTGGTTGCGCTATCCGGAAACCCAGCCGGCCGAACGTGTGCGAGAAATGAATCGCGTCATGCCGGAAGCCATGAAGACCGCAGCGCACATCCTGGTCGATTCGGAATTCGTCAAACATGAAGTGATGGACTACTATGGATTGCCCGAGGAGCGCATCACCACGACGCTGCTTGGCGTGGCTGCGGAATTTCAACCGCTTGGTGCCATCGCCTGCACACCGGTTCTCGATCGGTATCGGCTGCAGTATGGGCGTTACATCCTGGCAGTGGCCACGCTTGAACCGAGGAAGAACCTGGCCTCGTTGGTTGCGGCGTTCGAACATCTGCCCGACACGCTACGACGGCGCTATCCGCTGGTCATCGCGGGCATGCACGGCTGGGGTGACAGCGTTATGTCCGATGCATTGCGCAAGATGATAGCGCGCGGCGAAGTCCGCCTGACCGGCTATGTGCCGCAGGCCGATTTGCCGAGGCTGTATGCCGGCGCGCGCATGTTTGTCTATCCGTCGCTCTACGAGGGCTTTGGATTGCCGCCGCTCGAAGCGATGGCCTGCGCCGTCCCGGTGATTGTATCAAACCGCGCATCGTTGCCTGAAGTGGTGGGAAATGCCGGCATCCTGACCGAACCGCTCGACGATTTGCGCATCGTCCAGCACATGCGTGCCCTGATCGAAGACGATACCCTGCATGCCCACCTTGCCAAGGCAGGCTTGCTGCGCGCCAGACAATTTACCTGGCGCAGATGTGCCATGGAGACCCTGGGCGTATACCGGAGGACATTGGACGAGCTCAAGGGCTGAAACCAGGGCTTGAAATCGCGCCGGTGATAGACTGGCGAGCCGGAAGAGTGCAATGGGCGACAAAAGATAACAATGATGCGCATGACCATGTGGCGCACCTTAGTAAACTTGGAAGTTGTTGCGAAATTAACTTGGCGATAGTGTTTTTATCGCCGTACAGTCGTGCTGTTTTTGCCATCGCGCCTGGCCAGGCTAATTTCGCAACAGCTATTTGGGGAGTGGGCAACGCAGGCACGTCTCCCTTGCCCCCGACAATATAAATGAGAATACTCCACGTCTTCAAGACGTACTATCCCGATACGTTCGGCGGTGTAGAGCAGGTAATTCGACAGCTCAGTGCGGCGACAACGCAACTGGGCCTCTCGAACCGTGTCTTTACGCTGAGCCGCCAGGCCGATGTCACGCCCATGGTGTACGACGGCGCCACGACGGTGGTGCGCGCCCAGACGCATTTCGACATGGCGTCAACGCCAATGTCGGTCAGCGCGGTCGGGCTATTCCGCAAAGAAGTGGCGCAGGCGGATCTGGTTCACTACCACTACCCTTGGCCCTTCGGGGATTTGTTGCACCTGGCGGCAGGGAAATCCAAGCCGGCCGTGTTGACCTATCACTCCGACATCGTTCGCCAGCGCGTGCTGATGCATGCCTATCGTCCGCTGTTGGGACGTTTTTTCGCCAACGTCAAGGCAGTGGTCCCGACGTCGCCGAACTATCTGCAGAGCAGCCCGGTATTGCAACGCTATCGCGACAAGACAACGGTGATTCCGATCGGACTGGATGAAGAGAGCTATCCCAAACCCGGCCCGGCCCGCTTGCGCCATTGGGAAGGTGAATTGGGAAAAAACTTCTTTCTGTTTGTCGGCGTCTTACGCTATTACAAGGGTTTGCACATACTTCTCGATGCCTGTGTCAATAACGACAGCCAGGTTGTGATCGTGGGTGCCGGGCCGGTGGAAGCGGATTTGAAACAGCAGGCTGTCGCGCTTGGCCTCACCAACGTACGGTTTCTCGGGGCGGTATCGGATGAGGACAAGGTAGCGTTACTGAAGCTGTGCGGGGCCGTCGTATTTCCCTCGCATTTGCGCTCGGAAGCTTTCGGCGTGACGCTGCTCGAAGGGGCCATGCACGGCAAGCCGCTGATCTCGTCGGAAATCGGCACCGGCAGCAGTTACGTCAATATCGACGGACTGACAGGTATTGTGGTGCCGCCCAATGATCCGGCGGCGCTACGCAGTGCAATGCGGCGTGTCGGCACAGACTCGCAATTGGCGGCAGAAATGGGGCAGCGCGCCCGCGAACGCTTCGACGAGCTTTTTACCGCTCAACAGATGGCGCGATCCTATGTCGAGCTGTATCGGCAGGTACTCGCCGGAGAAAGCCATGCGTAAGAAGTTTATGGGTATTGACGCAATTGAGGTTCGCGATCCGGACGGTGCGGTCGCCCTGGTTGCAGTGCACGGCGCACATGTATTGTCCTGGACCCCCGCCGGCGGAGAACCGGTTCTCTATTTGAGCGATAAATCGCAATTCGGCCCCGGCTCGGCCATCCGGGGCGGGGTGCCGATTATTTTTCCGCAATTCGGCGAACGCGGCAATGGCAAGCGTCATGGATTCGCGCGCGTGCAAGATTGGAATTTTCAATCGGCGGGGATTGAGGGCGGCTACAGCGTTGCGCGCTTCAGGCTCGCCCAGAATGCGCTTGGCGGGGACACATGGCAGCACGGATTCCAGTTGGATTATCAAATTTCGCTGCATGCGCAGCAATTGAAGTTGAAGCTGGAAGCTTGCAATACATCGGGCCATCCCTGGGAGTTTTGCGCTGCGTTGCATACCTACCTTCGCGTCGCCGATGTCAGCCGCGTCACAGTGACCGGCTTGCATGGCAGGCCCTACCTCGACCAGGTCGCGGGCGGAATGCAGTGCGTGCAGGAACACCGAGAATTGCGCATTGAAGGCGAAATCGATCGCATTTATGGCGGTGTCACGGAACAATTGCAACTCGACGACGGCGTGCGCCCGCTCAAGGTCGACAAATTGGGCTTCAAGGACGTCGTAGTCTGGAATCCGGGATGGGAAAAGGCTGCCTCGCTGGCCGATATGGTGCCGTCCGATTTTGCGACCTTCCTGTGCGTGGAAGCGGGCGCCATTCTGGAGCCTGTGCATCTTCTGCCCGGTCAATGCTGGAGCGGGGAGCAAGTCATCACTGCAGGGGCGCAATAAAATGGTGCGTATTTCCGTTGTGGAATATGGCTAACCCTGCGATCATCGATTCCGGCTCAATATGCAACTGGTTTCGCCCGGAGTTTAATGTGAATCTGCCAATTGCAGGGTACTGAAACAGTTTCTGCGCAGACGGTGCGGCAAAAGTACAGGAACAGATGCTGGTTCCGCGATATCGAGAAGTGGCGCAGATTTTAACCGTGCATACGCTATTGGTCGCAATTCGCATATCGTTCGAAGGCTAAATGGAGAGTTGGCGCGCGGGTCAATCAAGACAATGAATTCCTTTCTTATCAGCTTCGTCGTTTCCGTCTTCTTGACGCTATTTGCGATCAAGCAGGCGAAACATCATGGAGCGGCGCTCGATTCGGATTTATCCAGCGTGCAAAAGGTGCATAGCCATATTGTGCCCCGCATCGGCGGAGTCGGTATTTTCTTTTCCGTGGTGCTGACGGGGCTCGCGACCATGTGGCGAGCCCCGGCGATAGGCGAAGCCATTCTGGCCATGCTCTTGTGTTCGTCAATCGCTTTTTCCGGCGGCATCGTCGAAGATTTTACGGGCAGCGTCAGTCCGACACGGCGCCTGATACTGACGATGCTGGCGGCCGTATTCGGTTTCTGGTTGCTCGATGCGCGCATCGAACACATCGATGGTGTCTTTTCCTATTCATTGCTGCTCAAGAGCGTATGGTTCTCGATGCCATTGACGGTTTTGGCTGTCGCCGGCATTGCCAATGCCGTCAATATCATCGATGGCTTCAACGGTCTGGCCAGCGTGGTGTGCATCTGCATGTTCATGTCGCTCGGCTACGTCGCGTTGCAAGTGAACGATCAATTCATTCTGGTCGCGGCGCTGATGGTCGCCGGTGCGACGGCCGGCTTCCTGGTGTGGAATTATCCGGCCGGACTGATTTTTCTGGGTGACGGCGGAGCCTATTTTCTGGGATTCATGCTCGGCGAACTATCCATATTATTGGTTATGCGCAATCCTCAGGTATCAACCTGGTATGCCGCGCTGCTATTGATTTACCCCGTGTTTGAAACTTTGTTTTCGATTTATCGTCGTATCTTCCTGCGCGGGCGGCCTGCCAGCATGCCCGATGGCATACACTTGCACAGCCTGATTTTTCGCCGCCTTGTATTATGGGCAGTCGGTCGTCACGATGCACGGGCATTAACCAGGGGCAACTCGATGACATCGCCTTATCTGTGGCTCCTGTCGCTGATGGCTGTTGCGCCGGCCACGATGTTTTGGAGTCATAGCCTGGTGTTGATCCTGTTTTGCCTTTTGTTCGTGATTTCCTACGTATGGCTCTACACGCGAATCGTAAGATTCAAGGCACCGCACTGGATGATCATGCGCCGGCGCAAGTAATGCGTCCCGCCCGCTTGGCCCGCTTTTTGCAGTGCTTCTAATTGCAGTGATTGTGATTTCATCGATAAACTTTTTATATTGCACCTATGTTGACTCTCACCCAAGGTATCTTCAAAGCCTACGACATCCGCGGCATCGTCGGCAAAACACTCGATGCGGCCATAGCGCGCAAGATCGGCCAGGCATTTGGTTCGGCAGTTGTGCGCAAGGGCGAACGTACTGTCGTCATCGGCAAGGATGGCCGCCTGTCCGGTCCTGAATTGACGGCAGCGCTGGCGCTCGGCTTGCAGGACGCCGGTATCGACGTGATCGATCTCGGCGTAGTAGCCACACCGATGGTTTATTTTGGTACCCACATACTGGATGCCAACTCCGGCATCATGGTGACGGGCAGCCATAACCCACCTGATTACAACGGTTTCAAAATGGTGCTGGCCGGCGAGGCGATTTATGGCGAAACAATCCAGGCGCTCTACCATGCCATCGTGGCCAATGAGTTCTCCCACGGCAAGGGCGGCTATCGCACGCATGACATCAAACAGGCTTACCTTGATCGCATAGTCGGCGACGTTAAGATTGCCCGGCCCATGAAGATCGCCATCGACTGCGGCAACGGTGTAGCCGGCGCGTTTGCCGGTGAGTTGTATCGCGCCATGGGGTGCACGGTGGAGGAATTGTTTTGCGAAGTCGACGGCAATTTCCCCAATCACCATCCCGATCCTGCGCACCCTGAAAACCTGCAGGACCTGATTCGCTGCCTGCAGCAGGGCGAAGCCGAGATCGGCCTCGCTTTCGACGGCGACGGCGACCGCCTGGGCGTGGTGACCAAGGACGGCCAGATTATTTATCCCGACCGCCAATTGATGCTGTTTGCCGAAGACGTGTTGACGCGCAACCCCGGTGCCGACATCCTGTACGACGTCAAGTGCACACGCCACCTCGACGCCTGGATCGGCGCGCGCGGCGGCAAGGCGCTAATGTGGAAGACCGGCCATTCTCTGGTCAAGGCCAAGATGCGCGAAACCGGTGCGCCACTCGGCGGTGAAATGAGCGGTCATGTATTTTTCAAGGATCGCTGGTATGGTTTTGACGACGGCATGTATGCCGGTGCGCGCATGCTCGAACTGCTGAGCCGTTTGAAGGATCCGTCGGCGGCGCTCAACGCCTTGCCGCAATCGTCGAGCACGCCGGAGCTGCAATTGCCTTTGAAGGATGGCGAAAACTTTACCCTGATCGCGCAATTACAGGCGCAGGCAGAGTTTCCTGGTGCAGATCGCATTGTCACGATTGACGGCTTGCGCGTCGAATATCCGGACGGCTTCGGCCTCGCGCGTTCGTCGAACACGACCCCGGTCGTGGTCATGCGCTTCGAGGGCGCATCGCAAGGCGCGCTCGATCACATCCAGGCTGAATTCAAGCGCGTAATTCTGGCGGCCAAACCCGACGCCGCGTTGCCGTTCTGACTGCGCCGCTGCATCAGTGAAAATTCTTATCGTTCGTGTGTCGTCGCTGGGCGACGTCGTGCACAACATGCCGATGGTGGCCGACATCCATCGGTTTTTCCCCGATGCGGCAATTGATTGGGTAGTTGAGGAAGCCTACACGGAACTGGTCGCTTTGAACGGTGCCGTGCGCAAGGTCATCCCCATGGCACTGCGGCGCTGGCGCAAAAGCTTGCTGCGCGCCGAGACAAGGGCCGAAATCGGCCGCTTTCGCCGCCAGCTTCGGGAAGAAGCCTATGACTATGTGTTCGACACCCAGGGCCTTTTCAAGACCGGCCTCGTGATGCGCCAGGCGCGCCTGAATGTCGGCGGGCGGCGCATCGGGCTGGCTAATGCAACCGAAGGTTCCGGCTATGAACCGATTTCGCGCGTGTTCCACGATTTGAGTGTGCCTGTTGGATTGCGCACGCATGCCGTGGCGCGCGCCCGCCTCGTTGCAGCCAAGGCGCTCGGCTACGCGATCGACAATCGGGCGCCGGAATTCAACCTTGCCGCGCCGTCAACCCGTGCCACCTCGGCGGCGTGGCTGCCTACGGTACCCTACGCCGTGTTTTTCCACGGTACCGCCCGCGCGGCCAAACTATGGGCTCAGGGTAACTGGATCGAACTTGCGCGCCATTTGCAGGGGCGCGGTTTGCAGGTTCTGTTGCCGTGGGGCAGCGACGAGGAAAAGGCTGCGGCCGAGCAGATGCAGCAAGCCATGCCCAACGGCGTGCTGCTGCCGCGTTTGCCACTCATGGAAGCGATACTGCTGGCCCAGCGCGCCGCGCTGGTGGTGGGCCTGGATACCGGGCTGACGCACGTGGCGGCGGCCTTCCTGCGGCCGACCATTGAGCTTTACACGGATTCGCCGCGCTGGAAGACCGAAGGCAACTGGTCGCCGAACATCGTCAATCTTGGTGAGCAGGGCAGCCCACCTGACGTGGCGAGTGTCGTGGCCGCCGTGGGCAGTTTGCTTGATTAGAAGTTTGAGCTTGCAGTGCGCGCCGGCTCTCCATGTGGCCAATCCGGCAACAGTCAGGCTCCGTCTGCCCCTGCGCCCTGCGGTTGGTGGATAATAGCTGCATGGAACAGCAAATCATTGAAATCGACTGCAACCAATGGCGTCCGGCTTCTGCGGGCAGCGAATGGATTGCTGCGCTCGAAGCGGGCAAGGTGCTTTATTTTCCCAATCTGGCATTTGAATTAAATGAGACCGAAACGCGTTTTCTGACTCCCGATGCGCGCGACCCCAAGGCGCGCAACATCAGTCTCGATGCCGGCGGCAAATTGAAGGGGGCCGCCGGCGACGCTGCGGCACAGCGCGACATGGCGGCCATGATCGGACGCTTTCGAGAGCAGGCTCAGTCGCTGATCGATGCCATTCTGCCGCGCTACAGCGGCAACCTGCGCCTTGCACCGACAAGCTACCGGCCGATGCAGGTCGAGAACCGCGCGCAATCGTGGCGCGCCGACGACCGGCGCATGCATGTCGATGCCTTTCCGTCTCGTCCCAATTACGGTGAGCGCATCCTGCGTGTGTTTGCCAACGTAAATAACCAAGGTGCGCCGCGCGTATGGCGGGTCGGGGAGCCGTTCGAGCAGGTGGCGCGCCGCTTCCTGCCGTGCGTCAAGCCTTACCGCGCCTGGCAAGCGGGATTGCTGCGATCATTGCACGTTACCAAGTCGCTACGCAGCGAATATGACCATTTGATGCTGCAATTGCATGACGGCATGAAGTCAGATATGGATTACCAACAAAATGCGCAGCAGGTGACGATGCCGTTTCCTGCCGGCTCGGTGTGGGTGTGTTTCTCGGACCAGACTTCGCATGCGGTGATGTCCGGCCAATACATGATGGAACAGACGCTGCATTTGCCGGTCGATCGGCAGTATGATCCACAGGCAAGCCCGCTCGCTATCCTGCAGCGACTGACCGGGCGCGCGCTTGTATGAGGAAACTTGTGGCGGATTTCCAGGGGGACCTCGATGCGTTGGCTATATAGCTTCGCCTGGCGGCTTGCCCTGCCGGTTGTCTTGTTGCGTTTGTGGTGGCGCGGCCGGCGTGAGCCCGGCTACCGGCAACACATTGCGGAACGGCTTGGTTTCTACGGCGGTGCTCCCTATGCGCTGCGCAAGCAGCCGGTGATTTGGGTACATGCAGTGTCAGTTGGCGAAACACGCGCAGCCGAGCCACTGGTTGATGCCTTGCTGCGACATTACCCCGAACACGTGATCCTTTTGACGCACATGACTCCGACTGGCCGCGCTACAGGCAAGGCACTCTTCGCAAGTTATGCAAATCGCGTCGTGCAGTGCTATCTGCCCTATGACATCGGCTCCATGGTGCGGCGTTTCCTCAAGCATTTTTCGCCCCAGGTCTGTATCTTGATGGAGACCGAAGTGTGGCCCAATACCGTGGCGCAGTGCGTACGGCTGGGCGTGCCGGTGGCGCTGGTCAATGCCCGCCTTTCGGCACGCTCGCTCGCAAAGGGACAGCGTATGGCGGCGTTGATGGGCGAGGCGGCGCGGTCGCTCTCGTGCGTGGCAGCGCAGACCGCTGCCGACGCTGCGCGCCTGGCCGAACTCGGGGCACGCAACACGCACGTCACCGGCAGCATCAAGTTCGATGTCGAGCCGCCCGTCAACGCGGCGTCCGAAGGCGCTGCCTTGCGCCACCAATTTGGCGATCGCCCGATTCTGCTATGCGCCAGTACGCGCGATGGAGAGGAGGCATTGATACTCGATGCATTGCGCGATGTAGAACTCGGCGACACCTTGCTCCTGATCGTACCGCGCCATCCGCAGCGCTTTAACGACGTGGCGCGCATGGTAGGCGCGCATGGTCTGAGCATGGTGCGCCGTTCGGCAATGGAAGATGCTTCGTTTCGCTCCGGTGTGCAGGTAGTGTTGGGCGATTCGATGGGAGAAATGTTTACTTATTATGCCGCTTGCGACGTGGCATTTATCGGCGGCAGCCTGCTTCCGCTAGGTGGCCAAAACCTGATCGAGGCCAGCGCCTTGGGCAAACCCGTATTGATTGGCCCGCACACCTTCAATTTCAGCCTGGTCAGCGAAGATGCGCTTGACGCGGGCGCTGCGCTGCGCGTGGCCGATGCCGAAACCATGTTGCGTGCCGCGCTCGACTTGCTTGGTGACCCGGCGCGGCGCAGCGCGATGAGCGCCAATGCACTGGCGTTTGCCGCGCAGCACCGCGGCGCTGCGCAAAGAACCATGGCCTTGCTGCAGCCCTTGGTCGCGCAATAAGTGCCGTTTCGCTGGTCGCCCGATCAGTGGTTGAGCAGGCTGTTGACCGCCACGAGATCATCTTCCTTCAGCGAACCGGCTGCCGATTTCAGCTTCAGTCCATTGACGATCGTGTCGTAACGCGCTTTCGCCAAGGTCTGGCGCGTGGTGTAGAGCTGCTGCTGGGCATTCAAGACGTCGATGTTGATGCGGATGCCGACCTGGTATCCCAACTGATTCGAGGCCAGTGACGACTGGCTCGACACTTCTGCAGCTTCATAAGCAGTGACTTGCGCCAGGCCGCTTTGCACGCCGAGGTAGGATTGACGTGCAGCTTGCGCAGCGGTACGACGCGCGCTCTCGAGGTCTTGTCTGGCCTTGTCTTCGAGTGCCACGGCTTCCTTGACCTTGCTTTCGGTGCCGAGGCCGGAAAAAATCGGGACATTCCATTGCACCCCGACCACGTTCTGCGCCGATGTTCCGGCCGGATAAAGGATGTTGTCGCCGCCCTGATAATTGTGTACGCGTTGTGCGACCAGATCCGCGGTCGGGTAATGTCCGGCGCGATTGGCCTTGACCGTGCGATGGGCGATTTCAACATTGATCTGTTGGCCGACGACGGTGAAGTTTTCGTGCTCGGCGCTATCTACCCATTTGTCCATCTTGGCCGGCTCAGGCAACGTCAGTTTGACGCCGACTCGCAGCGGCGCCAGATCTGCCGGCGCCTTGCCGATGATTTGTTCCAGCGCGGTTCGCTTGATTTCCAGATCGTTTTGCGCGCCCAGTTCCTGGGCTACGGCCAGGTCATAGCGCGATTGGGCTTCGTTAGTGTCGGTGATGGTCGTGGTGCCGACTTCGAAATTGCGCTTGGCAGACGCGAGCTGCTCGGTAATGGCAACCTTGTTGGCCTGGATCGAGGTGAGCGCATCTTGTGCAGTCAACACGTCAAAATAGGCCTGTGCAACGCGCAGCATCAAATCCTGCTGCGCCTGCGAGAATTGCGCTTCGCTGGACGCTGCCGACAGGATGCCGATCTGGTATTGCTCCCAGTTCGCCATACGAAACAAGGGCTGGGTCAGCGAGGCCGTATAGCTGTTGGAGGGATAATGAATGCTCAGACTGCCGTTTCCACTTGTCGGTTCCTCGCGCAGTCCGTTGTGATAGAAGCTTCCCGACAGCGCGATCACCGGCATCAATCCAGAGCGGCCTTGCGGCAGTTTTTCCTCGCCTGCGGTCATGGCGGCCCGCGCGCTGGCATAAACCGGGTCGTTCGTCAGGGCCTGCCGGTAAATCTGCAGCAGGTCGTCCGCTTGCGCGTTCATCGAAACCAATGTACTGGCAATGAGCGTGGCGATCAGGGAAAGGCGCATTACATTCTCCGGGCTCCAATTCGGCGAGCCAATTGTTTAGGTTAGTAGGTGGGCATGGCCGGGTTGACTTGCTGCGACCATGCGTGCACGCCGCCTGTCAGGTTAGTGACTTTGGCAAAGCCGTTGCGTTCGAGAAAGGCCGCCACTTGCATACTGCGTCCGCCGTGATGACAGATGCAGACGATTTCCGCATCCGGATCAAGTTCCGCAAGACGCGCCGGTACCGTATTCATCGGGATCAGGGTTGCATTCTCGATGTGGCAAATTTCGTATTCCCGCGCTTCGCGCACGTCCAGCAAAAGCGGTGGCGTGCGCGACGTATCCGCAAGCCAGGCGGCCAATTCGGGAGCAGTCACATTTTGCATGGCGGCTCAGAATTTGAAATGCGACAGTGCAGCAGCATGCTGCAAAGGCTTGATGCACGTCTCGAACAGCTTGACGGTTTCGAAGGTCGTTTCCGACACGCGCGTAACGACTTGCGCGCTCATGACCGGTTCTTCACCAATGGTCGCCAGCAAACGACCGCCCACCTTCAACTGCTTGAGGAAGGATTCCGGCAAGACAGGCAGCGAACCCGACAGCACGATGACATCGAACGGTTGACCATTGCCTGCCCAGCCCTGCGCGGCATCGCCCTGAACCACCTCGACGTTGCTCACGCCATTGGCGTTCAAATTTCGCTCAGCCAGCGCCTTCAATTCGCCGCTGATCTCAACTGTTGTGACGTGGCGGGCACGATACGCCAGCAAAGCCGCCATATAGCCTGAGCCGGCGCCGATTTCGAGCACATTCTCATGCTTTTTGACGTTGGCTTCCTGCAGAATGCGCGCTTCATACTTCGGGGTCAGCATGTTTTCGCCGCCCGGCAGGGGGATTTCAGTATCGAAAAAAGCCAGATCCCGATATGCAGCCGGCACAAATTCCTCGCGCTTTACCACGGACAGTTGATCCAGAATGTCTTGATCGAGCACATCCCATGGGCGGATCTGTTGTTCGATCATGTTGAAGCGGGCTTTTTCAATATTCATGGTGACCACTTGAAGTAAAAAATTAAAGATGGCATTTTATCGTTGATTTGCCGCACCAGGTCATCCGGGGACGCCTGCGCTGCATTTCTCTATTGCGCCACGCATCACCGTCCAACTTTTGCGTTCCAGTCACCTTCAATGGACGCTATCTTAACCAGCAGCTTGTGAAGTTGCCTGGGAAATGCGACAGTCCGTCAAAATCAGGGGATGGACGCACAAATTTCGGCATTGATCGCGGCGGTAGGGTCCAATAGTCAGGCTTCGGCGCGCGTTTCTGCGTGCGTTTCTGCGTGTATTCCCGCCTGCGGTTGCGCGATCAGCAGGCCGTTGAACAGCAAATCAATGAATGTATTCAGATAAGCAATCGGCGAGACCGGTTTGTCCTGACATGGCCCGAACGAATGTTTCCACAACATTAACATTATCATCGGCGCCGTGATGACCTGCGTGACCGTTTCAGCGTCGAGACGACGCATTTCGCCGCGCTGCATACCGCGTTCCAATGCCCGCTCTATCATTGCATTGCCGCGCGCAATGACTTCATCATGGAAAAACTGCGCGAGTTCGGGAAAATTGCCCGACTCGGCCATCAAAAGCTTGGTGATGCCGGAAAGCTTGGTCTCGCCGACATTGGTCCACCAGCGCATCAGCAAGTCGCGCAACAGGTCGCGGCTACTTCCTTCGAATTGCGCCATCGCCTGTTCCGCTTCTCCCAGCACCGGCAACAAATGCTCGCGCACGACAGCCTTGAACAAGTCCTCTTTGTTCGTGAAATACAAATACAATGTGCCCTTGGAGACGCCGGCATTGGCGGCCACGTCATCGAGCCGAGTTGCGGCATAGCCGCGCTCAACAAAGAGGTCAAGCGCCGCAGCCAGCAATTCCTGCGGGCGCGCGTCCTTGCGCCGCTCCCAGCGGCCCTTGATTTTTGTGATCGGGCAGGTCATGGTTTCAGCTTGATGTGCCCACAGGAAATAATAACTTACTCATGAGTCAGTAATATAAACTGCATCGTTCTTCACGTCAAGAAATGCGCGCTTTTGCCGGCAAGCCTGCTTGTTATCGTGGTAACCTTCGGCCCGGGCGGAATGCGCGCAGCGATGCGAAAATCCTTCCATCCCCAGCCACCCGTCGATCAGCGTATCGATCTTTAGATTCAAGGAGAACATCTTGCCCGGCACCTGTCCCAGCGGCCTCGATATCGGTTTTGCAGCTTTGAGCTACCTGCAGGTTGGATTCCTGGGCGTCATTCAGGGTATTACCGAACTGCTGCCTATTTCGTCGACCGCCCACATGCGCATTGTGCCGGCCATCCTCGGCTGGAAAGATCCCGGTTCGGCATTCTCGGCGGCGATGCAGTTAGCGGCCGTGATGGCGGTGGTCAGCTATTTTCGGCGTGATGTGAAGGACGTCGTCTTTGGCGGCATGTCGGCAATACGGCAACGAGACTTCAATAGTCACAATTTTCGCCTGGCCATGGCGATCATCCTGGCCACCATTCCAATCGGGATTGCCGGCATCGCTCTAGCGCCGATATTGAACGCCTGCGATTCACCTTTGCGCAGCCTCAATGTGATCGGCGTTTCCTGCATCGTCATGGCGATACTGCTGGCAATTGCCGAGTTCGCGTGCAGGCATCAACGCAGCGTCGGCCAGATGCGTCTGCGCGATGCGCTGGTGGTCGGTCTGGCGCAGGTCGGGGCTCTGATACCGGGCGTGTCGCGTTCGGGCTCGACCTTGACTGCGGCATTGTTCATGAATTTCAAACGCGAGGAAGCGGCGCGCTTTTCCTTTCTGCTTGGCTTGCCCGCCATCGCACTGGCCGGCATGAAGGAATTGTGGGTGCTTTATCACGCGCACATCCCTGCCGAAGCGTGGTCGCTGCTGCTGTTCGGCATTGCCGTCGCCAGTATCTCGGCCTTCGGTGCGATCTGGGGCCTGATGCGTTTCCTGGAAAAATTCTCGACCTGGCCGTTTGTCGCCTACCGCGCGATCCTCGGTATTTTCCTGCTCGTCGGTGTTAACATGGGACTATTCCATTAATCTCAGAAGTAACCACCGACTTCCCCGTGCTGCGGTAGCCATGTCAAATGAGGAATTAAATCAGCGCGCGCTGCATATCTTGCAGACGGTATTCGGCTACCCGTCGTTCCGCGGTCAGCAGGACGAAATCGTCGGTCAGGTTGCCGGCGGCGGCGATGCCCTGGTCCTGATGCCGACCGGCGGCGGCAAATCGCTTTGCTATCAAATTCCTGCCTTGCTGCGTGATGGTGTCGGTGTGGTGATCTCGCCGTTGATTGCCCTGATGCAGGATCAGGTCGACGCCTTGGCTGAAGTAGGGGTGAGGGCCGCCTATCTGAATTCGACACAAAGCTTCGACGAGGCCATGCGCATCGAGCGCAAGGTGCGCAACGGCGAGCTTGATCTGGTCTATGTGGCGCCGGAGCGCCTGATGACGCAGCGCTGCCTGGATCTGCTTGAATCGTCCAACATCGCCCTGTTTGCCATCGACGAGGCGCATTGCGTCTCGCAGTGGGGGCACGACTTCCGCCCTGAATACATCAAGCTGTCGATCCTGCACGAACGATTTCCCGCTGTACCGCGCGTCGCGTTGACGGCAACGGCCGATGCGCAGACCCGCAGTGAAATCGTGCATCGCCTGCAACTTGACGATGCGCGCCAATTCGTCTCGTCCTTCGACCGGCCCAACATTCGTTATCAGATCGTGGAGAAAGACAATGGGCGCAAGCAATTGCTCGATTTCATTCAGAGCGAACATACCGGTGACGCCGGCATCGTCTATTGCCTGTCGCGCAAGAAGGTGGAAGAAACGGCCGAATTCCTCAATGAGCACGGCATTCCGGCGCTGCCCTATCATGCCGGCATGGAAACCGCGCAGCGCACCAGGAACCAGGCGCGCTTCCTGCGGGAAGACAATCTGGTGATGGTCGCGACCATCGCGTTCGGCATGGGCATCGACAAGCCCGACGTGCGCTTCGTCGCCCACCTCGATCTGCCCAAGAGTATAGAAGGTTATTACCAGGAGACCGGGCGGGCAGGGCGTGATGGCGCGCCGGCCAATGCCTGGATGGCCTACGGCCTGCAAGACGTGGTGCAGCAGCGCCGCATGATCGATGAATCCGAGGCCGACGAAACCTACAAGCGTGTGCAAGGCGCCAAGCTCGACGCCATGCTCGGCCTGTGCGAAACGCTTTCCTGCAGGCGCGTGCGCCTGCTTGAATACTTCGGCCAGGCGGCGACATCGTGCGGCAATTGCGACGCCTGTCTGAATCCGGCGGTGTCCTTCGACGCCACGGTACCGGTGCAGAAACTCCTGTCAGCCATTTACCGGGTCGACCAACGCTTCGGCGCCGGACACGTGATCGATGTGCTGCGCGGCGTGGCGTCGGAAAAAGTCAAACAGTGGCGCCATGACCAACTCTCGACCTTTGCCATAGGCGCAGAGCGCAGCGAGGCCGAATGGCGAGCCATTTTGCGCCAGTCCATCGCCTTGGGCCTTGTCGCCGTTGACTACGATTCTTACAACGCTTTGAAATTGACGGACGAAGCGCGCCCGGTATTGCGCGGCGGCCAACAGGTGCAAATGCGCGAGTACCAGAAGCCTACTAGGCAAAAGCGCAGCGGCAAAAGCAAGAGCTCGGCCAAGGATTATGTCGAGGCGGGCATGTCGCAGCACGAGGCTGCAATATTCGAGAAGTTGCGCTGGTGGCGCGTGGAGACGGCACGCAAGCACAACGTGCCCGCCTACGTAATTTTTCACGATGCCACAATGCGCGAAATCGCCAAGGCAAAGCCGACGTCGCTCGGCGACTTGCGCGGCGTTACCGGTGTGGGCGAGAAGAAGCTGGAATCCTACGGTAGCGAAATCATTGCGCTGATCGAATCAGTGGCCTAGTGCCGACACGCAGAATTCAGACGCGCGTGAAAACCAGATCCCACACGCCGTGGCCCAGCTTCAGGCCGCGATTTTCGAATTTGGTGACAGGCCGGTATTGCGGGCGCGGCGCATAAGCTTCCGCAGTATTTTTCAAGGCTGGTTCGGCGCGCAACACTTCCAGCATCTGCTCTGCATATTCCTGCCAGTCGGTTGCGCAATGCAAATAGCCGCCGGGGATCAAGCGTGACGCCAGCAGCTGCACCAAGGGCGCCTGGATCAGGCGCCGCTTGTTATGCCGGGCCTTGTGCCATGGATCGGGAAAGAATACGTGGACACCGGCGAGCGTCGCCGGCGCGATCATATGCGTCAAGACTTCAACCGCATCATGCTGGATCAGGCGCAGGTTGGTCAAATTTTGCTCACCGATCAGCTTCAGCAGGCTGCCGACGCCAGGCGTATGGACTTCCACACCAAGAAAATCCTTGTCCGGCATGCCGGCGGCGATTTCAGCGGTCGATGCCCCCATGCCGAAACCGATTTCCAGTATGACCGGTGCGCGGCGACCAAAGGCTTGCTCGAAATCGAGGGCACCTTTCTGGTAGGGCAAGCAGAATTGCGGGCCGAGTTCTTCGATGGCGCGCGCTTGCGCAGTTGATAGCCGGCCTGCCCGCGTCACAAAGCTGCGGATACGATGTTCGGTTGGGTCGTAAAACAGGGGTTTGGCCCGGTCTCCCGGTGGATGTTGATCTGACATGGTGGAATTATAAAACGGCTTGCAGGTTTTCCGGCCTGCAAGTGTAAATGCTTTTTGCGCCGCGAGTAGGCGCGAGATGGAAAATATTCTGAGAATACTTTGGATGTGTGCGAATAGGTACAACTGCTGCACGGCGGCTAGGAGTCTGCGCAGCAGAGCGAGTCGAAGCGAAATGGGTGGGAAAAGGGCCCAATTTGGCCTCGCTTTTGAGGACTGTAGCCGTAGCTACAGCCGGAAAAACGGGGGCGAAGTGGTAATGCCGTTCAGTTAAGACTGGACGGCATTTTTCTTT
>DATBQE010000133.1:0-24131 GCA_036561005.1 Burkholderiaceae bacterium
GCCCAACCGTAGACGCCGCTCTCATTGGCGTTGTGGCCGAAGCTGCTGTTTTCAGCATCGGGAAATGGCCACGCCTGCCCCCTCATTTCGAGCTTGATGAAGGAATTGATGCCATTGACCGCACTGATGTCGGCGGCGTCGGCCCTTGCGCAACCGGTTCCTTGCGAGCCGTTGATGGCGAAGTTGATGGAGCCCTCAGCCAGGTTGGTGCCGTCGCCGAATACCTTGGAGCCGCCACACCCATTGTTCGGATTGCCATCATATTTTTTTTGCGTGAAGAAGACGTTGTAAGTCATGGCCGGGCTGCAAGTACCGCTGGTGCAGGAAAATGTAGGCGGCTGATACGTGATGATTTCCCCCGGCTTAAGCTGGTAATAGCCTTTGTCGCTGACCCCGGCAGCTTGCGCGATGAATGTGACCGCACGATGTGCCACGCTGGATTTGAAATGTCGGGCAGCTTCTTTGACACTCACGATCTGCTTGCCCGGATTGCTGCAATTTGCCGGCAACGACGCCGGTGGCTGTCCCAATACCAGGGTTGCGTAGACTGAAGACTGGGTTTGGTTGATGATTCTGATCGCTGTGGCATTGACCGCCGTCGAACTTGCAGGGGCACCCTGTGCTCTTGCAGTTGGGCAAGTACCCGATATCGTTGCGATAAACATGGTGCTGACGACCGTCGTCGCCATTGCCATCAAGCAATTTTCGGTTCCTGGCCGGTTACTCAGCATGACGCCCTCATTCCAATCGGTTGATGAAATTTTCTACGTGGAAACAGAGAAATGCATGGTTCATCCGGTGTTTTATTGATGACTGTCCAGGCTATGTTCGCTGCCGTTTCCGGATCAGTGTGCCGCCACCAAATTCACTGCCCGTTTTTTGCATTTCCCTGTGCTGCACTGTACTTAGGGAGGGGCGATTTGACCTTCCGGTAACCTGCCGATTGATTTTGGACGCTGGAATGTGTGGATTTACGACGCCAGAATGTGCGAAAACACAGTTTTTGCCGAGGGAAGGTTGCCGGAAGATTGGACTGCGACGATCAGCCGATCAATGCTTTGGTATTTGCCACGACTCTGAAGGGCGGTGCAGGGCCGGCAACAACATTGCATGCAGAACGCGCATTGAGAACCACGAATGGACAACTTACGCCATGCGCTCCGCCATTTTGCATAGCAAAGTTTCGCCTTGGAAATTCTTTGGCGAAGATTGATTTACCTGGAAACGTGAACCCAATCGGAACCGGCGACAATGTGTCCGGTGGCCAACGATTTATCGAGTGCCTGCCTTGGTGGCAGAGCTGCAACCGAGATCACAAACCGTAGTCGCGTTCCACGAGGCAAATGCGAGTCTTGAACGCCGAATACCATTTTTGACGCCCCTTGGTTTGGGCTTCGCGGTGGTCGGCAACTGCTTTCCAGGCTTTGATCGATTCCAGGTCTGACCAGTAGGAGACCGTGATCCCCACCCCGTTGCGAACCGATTCGATCCCGAGGAAGCCGGGCTGCCGGGCCGCCAGTTCGACCATGCGCTCGGACGTTTCGTCATAGCCTTCGTCGATTTCCGTACGTAGCGAAGTAAAAATTACGGCGTAGTAGGGCGGTCGTGGGGTTTGGGCGATGTGGGTCATGGCGCTTGGTTAAGGAAAAGTTTAAAGCCGGAAGCGGCGAAGCGTAATTGTAGCGTGTTGGCAGAATCGACTCCTGCCAGCTTCTTCCCGCGTCCCAGGCATCAGAAGGAAGTTAACTTATTTGAAATTTTGGAAAGATTGCAGGTCCATTCTGAAACTGCAGCCCACCGAATCTTGTGCCCCCGCGCGCAACGTTCTGTACCAATGACCTGTCATTTATATCAGGTTCGATTGCGGAAATGAGCATGCTAGCATTCCCTCCCGTTGATCTCGTCGTCACGGATTCTCTGCTGTCGGTTGGTGTGTGCCCGGTGATGTGGAAGCAATTGCACGCACAGCGGCCCGCTCGCGAGCTGCGTCAGTAAGGTGAGCAGCATTCCCCGCAACGCAATGGAAATAGGTTTTGCCTTGTGGTGCGTTGATCGATGGATCAATTTTCCCTCCAACCAATGCCATGAGGCCAAGGACATGACTATTTCTCTCAACGCGGCTTGTACCAACTCCACAGGTGTAACGCTGACTTTCTCGGCAGGTGACGCCATTCACGGCACCGATCCAGTGTCCGACCTGTCGATGCTTTCCAACCAAGATGTTGCGACGGTAACTGCCTACCCAATCGATTCAGCCTATGGCCCGTCGCCCGATGGAACGTTTAGTTGGAGTTTGCCGGGCAACGCAGCACAATTCACGTTCGCCTATAATTTGCACGCCACACCGATTTCGTTTTATGCCACGAACGTCCCCGCTGGATACTCGGTGACGAATTGTTCGTTGGATGCTTCGGGAAATGCCCAGGCTACCCTGATTACGGTATCTTGACGTGTGCCTGCACAATGCAGTGTTGGAATAAATAGCACAAACTTAATCGCGTGTCTGTGATCACTGCGACACGGCCCGTCGTTGCACATAACGCGGCACATACCGCTCGGAGCGAGAGGCATCGCCTGCGTTCCGAGCAAGACATGGCAGTATTGTTTGGCGGGACTGCGTTGTGCCCAAGATCTACTTGGCGGTTGCGCCGCTGTCGGGACTGACTTGCAGGCTCGAAACGTTGACTGGTTCGAAATCTGCGAGTGTGAGATTTCTCAGGCACGACAGATCGTCATCGTTCCAACGCGCATCGGGTGTGCCGATCAGGCCTCCACTAGAGCCATTGTCCGACAAGATAATCCCGTAATTGCGGAACCCGGTGATAATGATGGCCGCTTGCGGGCTTGTGGCCGCGCAGCTTGGTGTGCTTCTCGATGCTTTTAGGCGATAGATTTGCCCTGCCGGGCCGGTCATGCTGCAACTGGTCGGCGGCGAGGCTTGGGAGAGCAGATTTTGCGTCGGCAAAGTGCTGCCGCTGCCGTCCTTGCAACTGCCGGTGCCGGCCGTTTCCGTTCCAGGCCATACCCAGTAATTGAGCATATGGTTCAGCGTAAAGCGAACCGGATGCTGTACGGTGCCCTTGGGCGAACCCGGCGTGCCGCTGCCGATGACTTCGTCGGCGTTAACCAGCAACGGCGCCACCGGGAGACCGGCCGCATCGCTGGTGCCATTGCCCTGCGGCGTGAGCGCATTGGAGCTCACATCGGGCCAAAGGGCATTCGATGAATCCGTCCACGGCCCACCCTGATAAATTCCTTGCCACATTTCGTACAGAGCAGGCTTGCTGCTGCCGCCGCCTTCGCGGTAGACCAGCACGTGCCGGTCACCCGAAGAATTGCTGGTTTCTTCCACAGGTGCATACGAAGGAATCGGCCCGGACGTGAAATACGATTGGTAGACCGTTGTGCTGACAGCGACTTGTGCTTGGCTGGCTGCCACCTTGATGGTGGGAATGCCGTTGGGAAAGGGCGCATTCGAATTGTTGCCGAAGAAGGGCTTGATGGTCGATGTCAGGTAAGCACTGTAAATCGGCGCCGCCGGCGAAGTATCGACCGAAAGCCCGGTACTTGCTGCGTCTACCCGGTGATGGAAGATGGAATTGGCCGGGAAGATACTCGCAGCAAAGGCATTGTCGCCATCGATGGCGAAATTGATTTGCTGCGATGCGCTGTGATTGGCCGCGTCATTGACGACGATCTGGGTGCCATAAGTACCCTGGCCACCGATGACAGCGCTACTGATTGCTCCGGTCGACGGATTGATCGACATGCCTTCAGGCAAGGGTGGGTAGTTTGTGTCCGTGCCGACAGAAAAAACATACGGTGGCGTCCCGCCCCCGGCCTTGATTGTGCACCCGGCGTAGCTCGTGCCTTGCTTGCCACCTGGGCAAGCGGTAGTCGTAATGGTCAGTGTGCCGCCCGGTGTCGGGACCGGAGTAGGCGTCGGTGTCGGAGTAGGTGTTGGGGCCGGAGTAGGTGTCGGAGTGGGGGTCGGCGTCGGAGTTGGTGTCGGGGCCGGCGCAGGGGAACTTCCACCACCACCGCCGCAAGCAGCGAGGCCCAACACCAGCATGCCTGCAACGGCGAGTTGGCAACCCGCGCTGCCTATTGTTGGACATTTGATCATATTCTCTCCTCTTTCCTGGCCTGGCGACACTTGTTCAGATACGACGTGGGTACAGGTAGCCGTACGAGTATGCTGCGATTTTTCGGCAATGAACAACAGTGCCACAGTATTGCGTCGCAACAAAAACGCGCGCCCTGGAAATCGTGAACGTCCGAACTCTCTTTGCTCCCGTACGAAATTGCACGCAGCAGTGCAGTTGTAGGCGTAGTTGTCGTCGCAGTTGTTGTCGCAGTTGTTGTTATTCTAAGTAGACTTCCGATCTTAAGGTAAGTAAATAGTTCACACTTGCACGATTCTCTAGTCCTGACCCCGAAGGAATGTAAACGCCGCGCAATAGGTTTTGCCATGGCAACAGTCTTGTGGCAACATCGGACAGTCGAGCCGGCACGCAATACGCCCCTGCAGTCCCAGGAAGAGGTCGCCATGACGTTCAATAATCGTCCGAGATTCTTCGCGCCCCACGGCGATGTGGAAGATATCGGCAATTGGCGCCAGCATGTACTGTCTATCCTGCTGTCGGTCGTGCTGGTTTTTGGAACAGTTGTAGCAATACCGAGTATCTTGTTCGCGCTAGTTCAGGAACAATTGACAATTGCGCTGATCGACGCCTTTGCGCTTGCCTGGATCTACTTCATCTGGTTCAGGCGCACGCTCACCTATCGTGCACGTGCATGGAATTTTTGTGCGCTACTCTACACACTTGGCGCCGGATTGCTCTTCAGCGTTGGTCCTACAGCGCAATACTATATTCTCGCTGTCCCGGTCATGACCGCGCTGCTGCTCGGCGTTCGCCCGGCGATGGTGGCGCTTGCAGTCAACGCGCTAACTTTCCTGTTGATTGGTTATTTTTCCAACGCCGATTTCCATGTGCCGGGGATTCAAGGTCAGCCTCTCATGGGCTGGACAATCATCACCATCAATTTCATATTCGTCGATGCCATGATGACGATCTCGACCGTGATCCTTTTGGTCGGGCTCGAAGCTTCCCTGGAAAGGAGCCGTGAAAGACAGGAACTCTATCTCGCCACGTTCGAACATGCACCGATAGGCGTGGCGCGTTTTGACGTCAATGGACGCTGGTTGCAAGTCAACGAGAAACTGTGCGATATCACTGGCTACACCCGGACGGAAATGTTGCAACTCGCTTGCCATGCGTTGGCTCATCCGGAAGACGCAGAATTGCATATCGCAGAGATAGCAAACCTTGTCGCCGGAAAAATAACACGGCTTGAGCGTGAAATCCGCTACCTGCGCAAAGATGGCACTGTTGTCTGGGTGCAGGTGCACAGTTCGCTCATGCGCAGTGCAAGCGGCGTTGCCAAATACGGCATCTCGGTCGTCACCGATATCGCGCAACGCAAGGCTGCAGAGGACCAGATTCACACCTTGGCATACTATGACAACTTGACCAAGTTGCCGAACCGCCGCATGTTTGTGGACCGCCTGACGCATGCGTTGGCGGTCAGTGCGCGGACGCGCCGCCAAGGTGCGATCATGTTTATCGATCTTGACCACTTCAAGACGCTCAATGATATTCAAGGTCATGACGTGGGCGATCGTTTGCTGGCGGAAGTGGCGTTACGATTACAAGGCACGATTCGCCAGGGCGATACCGTTGCGCGCATGGGTGGCGACGATTTTGTCTTGATGCTGGAAGACCTTCCGCCTGACGATCTTGTTGCGGCGCACGTAGAAGCCGTAGCAAGAAAAATACTGGCGGAGATCGACCAGCCCTATCGGTTGGAACTGAAGATGGGGGAGATCACGCACAATTCCCTTGAATATCATTGCACGGCCAGCATTGGCATCGCGCTGTTTGGCGCGCAGCAGGAAAACGTTGACGACTTGTTGAAACAGGCCGATCTGGCGATGTACCAGGCCAAGGATTCCGGTCGCAATTCAATCCGGTTCTTTGATACCGGCATGCAGGCCAAAGTCACGGCCCGCGCGGCGCTGGCCGATGATCTGCGCGAAGCAATCCGTCATGGCGAGTTCATGTTGTATTATCAGCCGCAAGTGTGGGGTCAAGGGCGCCTCACCGGGGCAGAAGCTCTGGTGCGCTGGCAGCATCCCCAGCGCGGCATTGTCTCGCCTGCAGATTTTATTTTGCTGGCGGAAGAAACGGGACTAATTTTACCTTTGGGCCATTGGGTTTTGCAAACGGCTTGCCGCCAATTGGCGGTCTGGGCGCTGGCACCATCGACCGCACATTTGACAATTGCGGTAAACGTCAGCCCGCAACAGTTCACTCAGGCAGATTTCGTCGAGCAGGTTCTGGAAGTGCTGACGGAGACGAATGCCAATCCGCAGCGCCTGAAGTTGGAGTTGACCGAAAGCCTGCTGATTTTGAACGTCGACGAAGTAATAGAGAAAATGTCGGCGCTCAAGGAAAAGGGGGTGGGATTTTCGCTCGACGACTTCGGCACCGGATATTCTTCCCTGTCCTATCTGAAGCTGCTACCGCTTGATCAATTGAAGATCGATCAAGCCTTCGTGCGCGATGTCCTGGTTGACGCCAACGACGCGGCGATTGCCAAAACTATCGTTGCGCTCAGCCGCAGCCTGGCTCTCGACGTTATCGCAGAAGGTGTGGAAACGGCCGCGCAGCGTGATTTTCTTGCCGATTGCGGCTGTCTTGCCTATCAAGGTTATTTCTTTGGGCGTCCGGTACCGATTGGCGAATTTGACCTTTTCACGCGAACGGATTGGCTGCGACAGATCGAACAACCCGACTCGTTGCAGACTTGAACATGTTTCCGTGCGGTGCCTCATCGGCAAATTGCGCGCCACGACGATTTCCAGTAGTCTGATGCCAAAAATATCCATAAAGTGATTCGGAGTTGAAAATGCAAATCAAAATCCCCGTTTTGCGTCAATGGCGCAAGTACGCATTTGCCATTTTGTGCATTGCAGCCTCTGGTTCTCTTGCCCTACCTGTCGCGGAAGCTGTTGCGCAGGCGGCATCCGTAACAGGGCAGTCACTGCAACCTGGCGACGATTTCTTTACCTATGTCAATAGCGACTGGCTTGCCAAAACAGAAATTCCGGCGGACCGAAGTGCCTGGGGCGCCGGTGCGGCGTTGGCTGAAGATACCAATGCACGATTGCGGCAGCTTGTTGAAGATGCGGCTGGGGACAAGAGTGCGAAAGGAGAGCGGCGCAAGATAGGGGACTTCTATGCGTCCATCATGGACGAAGCGGGCATCGAAGCGAAGGGTATCAAGCCGCTGGCGCCAATGCTGAACGACATCAAGGCAATACGAAATAAGTCTGACCTGGCGCGCGTACTCGGCAGTTCGATACGGGCCGATGTCGATGCGCTCAACGCTACCAATTTTTTCACCGAAAACCTTTTTGGATTGTGGATCGTGCAGGGATTGAACGACCCGCAACGGTACACGCCCTACCTGCTGCAGGGCGGCCTCGGCATGCCCGATCGTGCCTACTACCTGTCGGACAATCCACGCATGGTCGAACTGCGCACCAAATACCTGGAACACATCGCTGCCATTCTGCGTTTGGCAGGGTTGTCCAGGCCGGAAGCGCGCGCTTCAAGGATATTCGAACTGGAAATGAAAATTGCGCAGTCGCACGCCTCGCGCGAGGACTCGGCCGACGTGCAGAAGGCCAACAACACTTGGCGTAGCGCCGACTTTACTTCCAAAGCGCCGGGCATGGACTGGAAGATATTCTTCAAGGCGGCACACCTCGAAAAGGAAAATACCTTCATCGTCTGGCATCCGGGCGCTGTAACCGGCGCGTCGAAACTGGTGGCCAATGCCGACGTGCAGACCTGGCGCGATTTCCTGCGCTTTCACCTCGTCAATCATTACAGCTATGCCTTGCCTAAGGCATTCGGTGACGAGCATTTCGCTTTCTATGAGCGAAGTCTGTCCGGCACGCCGGAAATGTCGCCGCGCTGGAAGAGGGGGTTGGCGGCTACCAATCTTGCATTGGTCGGCCCGGTGGGGCACCTTTATGTCGACAAGTATTTTCCTGCCGAAAACAAGGCACGCTTGAACGAGATGGTTGTCAATATTGTGGCGGCTTTCAGCAAGCGCATCGATAAAGTCGATTGGATGGCGCCGGCCACGCGCGAGCAGGCGCAAGCGAAGCTCAAGACACTCTATGTCGGGATTGGCTACCCCGACAAGTGGCAATCGTATGAAGGTCTGAAGATAAAAGCCGGCGACGCACTGGGTAATGCCCGGCGCGCGGAAACATTTCGCCTGATGCAGCAACTGGCCAAGTTGGGCAAGCCTGTCGACCGCACGGAATGGTCCATGCCGCCGCAATTGGTAAACGCGGTCAACATGCCGATGCAAAACGCAATCAACTTCCCGGCTGCGATATTGCAGCCACCTTTCTACGACCCGAATGGATCCGATGCCGTCAACTACGGTGCCATCGGTTCGGTCATCGGTCATGAGATCAGCCACAGTTTCGACGACCAGGGCGCACAATTCGATGCACAGGGGCGCTTGCGCAATTGGTGGACGCCGGAAGATCTTGCACATTTCAAACAAGCGGCCGACCTGCTGGCGGCGCAGTTTTCCACCTACAAGCCATTCCCCGACTTGAGCGTCAATGGCAGGCAAACATTGAGTGAAAACCTGGCCGACCTGGCGGGGCTGAATGCCTCGTTCGATGCATTTAAATCCTCGCGCGAAGGAAACCCCGCCTCGGCCGATGAAGACCGGCAGTATTTCATTGGTTTTGCCCAGTCGCGCCGAACCAAAGCGCGCGATGCGGCGTTACGCAGGCAGATTGTCACTGATGGCCACGCCCCTTCGCAATATCGTGCCGCCACCGTGCGCAACCTCGATGCGTGGTATCGCGCGTTCGACGTGCAACCGGGGCAGGCCCTTTATCTTGCGCCTGCGGACCGGGTGCGCGTCTGGTAGCGAGAAAACTTGACTTGAGGCCATAATCGCCGTGATTCAGCGCATTTCCTTGCCGATGGGAGGCGACCTTTTATGCAAGCAAATTGTTTGCGCACCTACGCATCTTGCTCTCCACGCCGCGCCCTGGGCATGAAAGATTGATCAACATTGCGTGGTGAACTACCGGCAATTGTGGCAAGCTTCCAGTTCGCCATTGCGGAGTTCAATATGAAAGACAGCAAAATCCTTCTGGCCTGGCTTGCGGCGGGCTTCCTGATTTCCGCAGCTTATGCAGCTCCCACCCAAGAGACAGATGCGAAGCCGCCCGAGGTTGCCGCTTCGCTCAAGAAAATCAGCGCTGAGAGCATGCTGGCCAATATCAAGGTCCTTGCGTCGGACGAATTCGAAGGCAGGGCGCCTGGAGGCAAGGGCGAGGCGCTGACGGTGGCGTACATCCGGCGAGAATTCATGAAGCTCGGCCTTGCACCGGGCAATCCGGACGGGACTTTTGTGCAGAAAGTGCCAATGGTAGGCTTGACTTCCAAGCCCACCTTGCGTTTGATTGCGGGCAAACGCGCCGCAGACTTGAGATTTTCAGAAGACTTCGTCGCGTGGTCGCCACTGGCGCAGAAAGAGGTCAGAGTCGATAAATCCGAGCTAGTCTTTGTCGGCTATGGCGTCGTGGCGCCAGAATATGGCTGGGACGATTACAAAGGCGTGGACATGCACGGCAAGACGCTGGTGATGCTGATCAATGACCCGCCCATCCCCGATCCGCAGGACCCCACGCACCTCGACCCCCACATGTTCAAGGGCGAGGAAATGACCTATTACGGCCGCTGGACCTACAAGTACGAAATGGCCGCCAAGCTCGGTGCGGCGGCGGCGATCATTGTGCACGAAACCAAACCGGCCGCCTACCCCTATGAAGTGGTACGCCATAGCTGGGCGCGTGAAAATTTTTCGCTGGACACCGGCGCGCCCAACACGAATTTCCCCTCGGCCCCCGGCTGGATGCAACTCGACGTGGCAAAGGAGATGTTTCAGGCGGCCGGCCTTGACTTCGAAAAGTTGAAACAGGCGGCCCTATCGAAGGATTTCAAGCCGGTTGCGCTCGGGATCACGGCCACTTTCGATGTGCGCAATGCCATAAAAAAAGTGCAGTCGCAAAACGTGGTGGCGAGGATCGAAGGCTCCGACCCTGTGCTGAAGAAAGAAACAGTGATCTATTCCGCGCACTGGGACCATCTCGGTATCGATACCTCGCTGCCCGGACCACGCACCAAACAGATATTCCACGGCGCGCTCGATAACGCCTCCGGCGTAGCGACCTTGCTGGAATTGGCGAAGGCCTACAAGGCTCTGCCGATTGCACCGAAGCGCACGATCCTGTTCATTGCCACCACCGCCGAAGAGCAAGGATTGCTGGGCGCCGAATATTACGCATCCCACCCGCTGTATCCATTGGACAAGACGCTGATCGACATAAACATAGACGGGGTGAATTTCTACGGCCGCACGAAAGACTTGCGCGTCATCGGCGCCGGCAAGTCCGACACGGATGAGTTGGTCGCTAGGGAGGCGGTGCTGCAGGGACGCGAGGCACACCCCGATGATCGCCCCGAACTTGGCGGTTTTTACCGTGCCGACCAGTTCGAATTCGCCAAGGTCGGTGTCCCGAGTGTCTATCTGAAAGGCGGCTCGAAGGTCATTGGGAAAAGCGATAGCTACGGCCGCGACATGCTCTCAGAGTATATTGCACATCGTTATCATAGCGTGGCAGACTCTTATCAACAGGATTGGGATTTTTCCGGGGCAGTGGAAGACACGCAGTTGCTGTTCATGATCGGCTACGATATTGCGCAAGGGAGCAAATATCCGCAATGGAATGCCGGAGCGGAATTTCATAGAAAGTAGTTCTGCAAAAACGCTTGAGGATTAGGCCGACTCGACATGTGACGATAGGCAATTCCTAAAATTTAATTGTCCATTTCGTCAATCATGCAAAATCATCATACTAGTCACGCCGGGAAGGTCACAGCAATTACCTTCCTGGCGTTCTCCACCTTGCTCTCATTTTCCGGGTGGGCGCAAAGCCAGTCCGTTCAATTGAAACCCCATTTATTGAATCCTCAAAAAATGTTGGATATGCCTCACATACGAACCTGTGTCGATGTGTTGAAATGCGAAGATGGATCGAGCGCCCTTTCCCTGGATGAGAATAGAATTTTGACGATGATTATGTCTGCGATCAAGGCCGGCTCTACCGAAGCGCAGATATCGGAAGCCTTTGCAAGAAAACCCTATGCGCAGTCTCCTTCGGATCATTCTCGCTCCAGTGACCGTCTTCGCGTTTCCGGTGCGGAATGGTATGTATCGGAATCCGCTTCGGTTGGCGGGCCGGCGAGACCGTTGATAGACTCTCATGTGCGCGTTGTATTTGTGAATGACTCCGCAGTACGCTTCCGTTGGCTGACCGATGGCATGAAAAAATCTGTCGAGGTTACGTTTTTCAGGTAACCAGTTCGAGTTCGGCATTGACCGAAGTTTCATTTGTGCGCAACGAGAACAAATGATTCCCGCTGCGGACCCGGCGCCATTTTGCGGGCCTCGTACAAATTAATCGCTGTATTCAGGCATCAACGAAGGGCGAATTTTATGATCTGTCCGTCATGTAACACACAGAATCTTGCAACCGATGTGCGGTGCATTCAGTGCCGCGCCGTGTTGATTTACGAAGCCGAGGGTCATTCCGAAGTCTATCGGAAGGGAAAGGACATGATTGACGCACGGATCTATGGCGGGATTGGTTCCTTTCTTGGCGTTTGTGTAGCCGCATTCTTGCAGAATACGTTTCTGTCGTTACTGTTTCTTGATTCGCGTCTGGTTTTCGCGACAGGCATGATCGTTGGTGGCGTCGTCGGCGCAGTTGTCGGCTGGTGGAATTGGCGCTATCGTTAGCGCCAATTCCAGCATGTAAATTGTCGTTATTCCAACGCTCGGAGACGAGCGTGACGCATCATGCGTCGCCCAACGAATTCACAGGATGGGAAATCTCCATGTTCGGATACCGACAACAGAAAACACAATATCATGACGAGATGAGAGCACCGCTGGCGCAATGTGTATTTGCCGCCGGCATGCTGCTTGCGGTGACGGCACAGGCGGCGCCGTCCTTGGTTGATTGGGGACCGAAAGACATGCAGCGAGACGTCCACCAGGTTTCGCTGCGCTATTCCGACGACATGGTGGCGCTGGGAGACGACAAGGCCACCGATGCGGCTGACATCCATTGTATCGGAACCAATGCAGTCGCCAAGGGACATTGGCTTGACGGCAGGCGCTGGGTAGGTGAGTTTGCCCAGCCTCTGGCAGACGGCGTTTCGTGCATGGTACAGCCGCACGCGCTGAAGACCATGGCGGGTGCTGCCATGGAAACGCCGAAGCCCTGGTCGTTCAACACCGGCGGTGCGCGCGTGCAGCGCGATGTCGTGCTCAGGGGGTCTTCCGGCGAGGTTGCGGAGTTGCCGCTGGTGGCGCTGTTGCCCTCGGCGCAAGTTGTCCCCGTCAGCCTGAAAGACCTGCGCTGTTCCATTAATGGACAAGAAACGCGTGCGGAAATTTTGCTCGGAACGGCGCACCTCGCGGCGCTCGATCGCCTAGTGCCCCAGCAAACCAACGTGGTGCGCAGCGACGCCTGGCTTGTTGCGCAATGTGGCAGTGCGCCCTGGCCGGCGCGCGCAAGAGTCGAGGTGAACTGGGGACGAAATATCGCCACGCCTACGGGCTTGCGTAACGAGGTCGATCAGCCGTTTCATTACATCGTGAGAAGCGAATTCTCTGCAAAGATAATTTGTTCGAGATTGGCCGGTACGCAGGATTGCGATCCGCGTCAAAGCGGGAGCTTCAATACGCATGTGCATTTTTCCGAAGTGATTGCTCCTTCGGTAGCAAAAGCAATCCGGCTTCGCGGCGGTTCCGGCGCGGTGTATGAATCCGATCCAATTCCGAGATGGTTTGAACAACGAATCCAGGATTTGTCGTTTCACGGCGACTTTGCCAATGAAGCGAGTGTCAGGCTCGAATTCCCTTCTGATTTGAAAGATGTGGACGGGCGGCTCTTGTCCAACCCGGCGGCGCTGGCGTCGCCTATGGCCATGGCGCAGTTGCCAGCCTATGTGGGCATGGCAAATCGCGCCGGCGTACTGCAGTGGACGCCGGCCCATATCGCGATGTGGCCCATCGTCACGCGCGCTGCGGGTGGCCCAGTCAAAGTCCATAGCTGGCATTTTTCGCCCAATACGACCAATATTGCAAGCTTGTTGCGTTTGCAGGCTTATGCGGAGTCGGGGGATAAGGGCACCAACCCCAGTTCATGGGAGTTGAACGAGGCGTTTGTAACCAGCGCCGCTTTGCTTACGTCTTTGCATGTTGCACCGCCACCGGTGCAGGAACAGGAATTGGTACCCGCCGGCGACGGCATGACCTTTACCGGCTTGCCGCTCTCCGGCTACGGCATGTGGGTTGTGGAGGCAGATAGCCCGGCGTTTCGCGCAATCCTTGAAGCGCAAAGAAAAGAGCTCGTGAAACGTGGATTGATTGACGATGAGTCACCGAAGGCGTTGTACATCAACGTCGATACGGATGGTTCGGTGCTCATCGATGGAAAGCGCTTTGCGATTGACGCAACGCTCGAGGCGAAGCTGACTTCACTGGCGGCCCGACCGAATGAGAATCGGCCCGATTTCTTTATTCGTTCCAATTTGCCGCAAAACGACCAGGCATTGGCTGCCACGTCCACGATGTTGAAGCGAGTTGGTTTGGACGTGAAGATGGTAACGACTGAATTCTGGCCTGCCGGCGCAATGCCGCGTGCGCGTCACGCCGAGGTGGTGCAAGCCTGGATCGATAGCCGGGTAGCGGTTATCCAACTGACCAACTTGAACGTGCAATTCATCGCTTCGCCAAACGGCGATTCGCTGGTGTGGGTTACGGCATTCGATACCGGCTCGCCGGTCCCCAACGCCTCAGTCGAGGTAAGGTCGGGCGCGCGCAAGGAAGCGAAGGTGTACACGACGGACACAATGGGGCGCGTGTTGTTGCCGGTGTCCGACTTTGAACCGCGAGCGAAGGGAAGTCCGGACGACCGGCGAACCATCGTGGTCCGCTCAGGGGAGGACGCGGCGATTGTCACCGGTAGCATGGGAAACCGCTATTTTGATCGCGCGCCGATTGGCCACACGATTCTCGACCGAACCTTGTTTCATCCGGGCGAAACGATGTCGATGCAACACCTGGCACGCATGCCGTCTAAGGAAGGTTGGGCGATGCCCCATTTGAAAGGCGAATCCAAGATCCGCATTTTCTATGGCTACGAGTCGCAGCCGGTTGCTCAATTGCCTTTGGCTTGGAACGAAGACGGCCGAGCCGCCGGCGACTGGACTATCCCTCAGACGGCCAAACTGGGGCACTATCGCTTCGAAGTAGTCGTCAACGACAATGTAACCATTAACCGTGGCGATTTTCAAATCGAGGAATTTCGCCCGCCGGTGTTCGACGCAAGCCTTGATGCGCACGCCAGTTGGCGGCACGAACGCCAGAGTGTGGATCTATCCGTACTCTTGTCGTACATAGCGGGCGGTGCCGCGGCCGGGCAGACAGTCGTGTTGAAAGGGAAATATATTATTGATGCGAGTGGGCCCAATCCCGAATATGTATATTTTCAATCGCCCAATCCATTACCCAAGATTCCGGAATTTTCCGACATAGCAGTTACGCTTGATTTGCACGGCGTGGGCCACGCGCGCGTTGCGGTACCGGATTTCGATTTGCCGCTGACCTTGGCTGCGGAAATGAATTTTTCCGACCCAAACGGTGAGACGCAATCGGCGGGCACGCGCATCGCTGTTTGGCCGCATCGGCACAAGCTTGGGCTGAAATTGGAAACCGCTGAAGGCTCTCGCTCCGAGCCGCGTTCCTACGGTGCAAGTAAGGCCGCCGCGCGCCCTGCTGCCAAAGTGAACGTGATTTTGTTCGATGAAAAGGATCAACCCTTGCCGAACCAGCGAGTTCGTGTCGACACGATCAATCTGGCAGGCGAACACACAGAGCTATGCCGTGTCGCGACCGACGTGAAAGGGAAGGGCACGTGCGATTTGCCAAGTGATAGGGACAAAGATTTCGAGAGTTGGTCCATTGAGGCGAGTGCAAGTGATGCGTCGACCGGCATACTATCAATGCGTGAACTCGGCTACTTCGTCAGTCGCGTTCCGGAGCAGGCGCCAATGCTGGAATTGGCGGATCACCGCAAGCCAGAACTCGGTAAGTCGCTTAAGGTGCGGGCGCGCGCGCCTTTCCTGCCGGCTACGATGTTGCTTGCCGTCGAGCGCGAGGGTATATTCGCCAGCGAAGTGCACACGCTGACGACGAAGGAGCAAATTGTCGAGGTTCCGATCTTGCATCACTATTTGCCGTCCGTGGTCCTGGCGGCGAAATTCGTCAGAGCAGGCACCGGCGCGCACGGCTCGGACAATGAGCGCGATACCTTGGGTGCCGATGAAACGCTCAACGTACTGTTCGACGATGCCGCCGGCAAGCTTGACGTGGACGTCCTGCCGGCAAAAAAATCGCTCCTTCCCGGTGCCAGTCTGCCCGTAACCGTTGTCGTAAAAGGCGCAATGGATCGCGTGCCCGCAGCAGGTGCAAGGTTGACGATTGTGGCCGTAGACGACGCATTGCTGGCGCTCAAGCCGAATCGAAGCTGGGACGTGTTGGCGCGCTATTGGACGCAACGTTATAGCGATGTGCGAGATAGCGCGATCGACACGAGCTGGTTCCATGGTCATCTATTCGACGATGCCTTTGCCTTTTTGCCGACCGTCGAGCAATTCCTGCATTTCAACCACGTTGCAGGCAATGGTGGCGGCGATACCGACGCACCGTCTCCGGAATTCGGTAGTCCCATGATGGGGGGCGTACTTGCACGCGTAGCGGCCGCGCCTGCGGCGGAGGCCAAATCGATCGGTGTTAGAGGGACAATGTTCGAGAGCGTGCAAGTAACGGGCAGCAGAATGTCGGCAACTGGCACCGGCGAGATCCCGGCACCTCGCACAAATTTCTCCACCCTGGCCTTCTGGAAGACGGACCTCGTGCTCGACGGTAAAGGTAGCGCCCAGTTTGTCATTCCCATGCCTGACTCCCTGACGCGTTGGCGCATCGTCGCGATAGCGTCTACCGGTACGGACCGTTTCGGCACGGGTGACGCAGTCGTCGTAACCGATCAGCCTGTACAAATTATTTCCGGCTTGCCGCAAACCGTGCGCAACGACGATGTGCTGGTGCAGAAAGTCACATTGCGAAATACCACCGGCAAACCGGTCGCTTTGACCCTCAACGGCGCGGCGGACCTTGAGTTCGATCCTGAATTTCCCGCCGCAGAAACGACGCCGCCTGCGGCAGCGCTTGCGGCGCATGGGCTGACGTTCAGCCGCCGGCTGAAATTGGCTGGGGGCGAGAATCGCCTCGTCGAATGGCAGGTTGCCATACCCGACGGTGTAAAGTCTCTAGATTGGCGCATAGAGGCAAAGACAGAACGTGGCGAACGTCTCGACGTGTTGGCGACAAAGCAGTCTGTGGTGCCTGCGGTTGCCGTAACGGCGCGTGAATCGACCCTGTTTCAAATCGATAGGGCAAGAAAAATTGAGATTGCGCAGCCTGCCGCGGCACTACCCGGCAGAGGCGGCGTCGCAGTGCGCTGGCAAGCCAGCCTGGTCGATGCAGCAATGATCGGCGCGCGTAGCTGGATGGCGCAATATCCCTACCATTGCACGGAGCAATTGGCCTCCATCGCGGCCGTCAGCGGCGATCCGGCGAAATGGCAGGAATTTGTCAACCTGTTGCCGAAGGTGATCGATGCGCAGGGACTGGTGCGCTATTTCCCAGAGACGCCGGGAAGCGAAGTCTTGACGGCATACCTGCTCGATCTGACGGAGGCCGCCCATTTGGCATTGCCCGCGGCCGAGGCAAAGCGCATGCACGATGCCTTGCGCAGCGCGTTGCAGCGTGAGGTTGCACAAGCGGACCGCCAATGGTTGACCGACAAAGGACTGCTGCCGCGCCGCCTGGCACTACAGGCCAGCATTGCGCCGGACCTGGGTGCGATTGCACCCACGGTTCCCCCCGAGCTTGACGCGTTGCCGACGATCGCCTTGCTCGACTGGACGCGCTACCTGCAGAAAATGCCGGAAAGTGCTGAGAACCGCGCGGCGTTGGACAAGGCCGCCGACAATTTACGCAACCGTTTCGACATGCAGGGCACGCGCCTGACCTTGCGTCATGATGGCAATGACAACTGGTGGTGGTTCATGTGGAACGCCGACGTGGCCGAAGCGCGTGCGGCGTTGCTGGTGCAACGCTCGATGGCCGGGGATGCGCGCTGGAAGGATTTGATCCCTTCGCTCATCACCAGTCTTGTCGATCGGCAGAAAAACGGTCATTGGGCCACGACGGTGGCCAATGCGTGGGCCGCTGTGGCGCTCCAGGAGTTTGCCAGGTCGTCTGAAAGTGGTGCGGTTACGGGCACGTCGGAAGCCAGTTATGGCAACGACAGGCGCCACGCGAAATGGCCCAACGCGGCACCGAGCCTGTTTGCATGGCCGCAGCAAGGCGCGCGCGCCGAATTGAATTTGCGCCACGACGGCGATGGCGCGCCATGGGCGGCAGTGCAGGTGTTGGCGGCGGTGAACACGACCGCGCCGATTGCTCATGGCGTTGCGGTGGCGCGCAGTGTGGAACCGGTCGAGCAACGCGTCAAGGGGAAATGGTCGGTAGGCGATGCGATGCGCGTGACCCTGACCATGCGCACTGACGCCGACTTGAGCTGGCTGGTGGTGCGCGACCCGATACCATCGGGCGCGACAATCCTGGGCAAGGGATTGGGCCGTGAGAGCCAACTCGCCTCGGGCGCAACGGCCTCGCAATGGTGGCGGTATCCCAGTTCCGCCGAGCTTGGCAGTGAAAGCTATCGCGGTTACTATCAATTCGTCTGGCAAGGTGAGTGGAAGGCCGTGTATGTCGTACGCTTGAACAATGCGGGGACGTTCACGCTCCCCGCGACGCGCATCGAGGCGATGTATGCGCCGGAAATATTCGGCGAGAGTCCAATTGAGGAATTGCAAGTTGCCCCGTGACGGTTGCAGCCTGTCGGTGTATGCAATCCTGACGCAATAAGGTATGCGTCGTCATGTTGTGCGAATGTCGTCAAACCTAATCTGGAAACACGATGCAAAACAAGCGCCCCATTTCAGCAATAATTATCGTATTGTGCATGGGCATGCTTGCCGCGTGCGGAGGAGGCGTCGGACGCGATGGCGATCAACGCTCACCGATACTCAGCAATCAGGCGCAGCAATTCCACAGAACCGCCAAGACACTAAGTTCTGTCTATCAGACAGAAGTACAACAACTGTACATCGCCTATTTTGGACGCCCCGCGGATCCCACCGGCTTATTCAACCTGGAAGCGGCATTGTCCGCGGCGAAGGCGCCGAACGATATTCAAGGTCTCGCTCAGGCCTATACAGCCAACTCCACTATTGCTAAATTGGTTGACCAGTTTGGCACCAGCAACGAATCCGTCATGCTGTATGGCGGCAGCAATGTGACGGATTTTGTTACGGCGATTTTCCATAACGTATTTGGTCGCGCGCCGCAATCGGCCGGACTCAATTTCTGGGTTGGCGCGATCACCAGCGGTTCACTCACTCGTGGCGACGCAGCCTTGTCTATCATAGCGGGAGCGTTTGCCAATACGTCGATCCAAGGGCAGCAGGACGCCGCGCTCATCGCGAACCGGATCGCAGCGGCCAACTATTTTACTTCGCAGTTAACCAAACTGAATGCGGTCAGTGTGTACAGCGGTCAGGCCGCAGCGGGCATCTCGAGATCGATGCTAAGCAGCGTGAACGCCGCAACCGATGCAGCAAACTTTCAATCAGCCGCTGACGCAGCGATATCGTCACTACAAAGTCTGGCTTCGGGTGGGGCGAATTACTATGTTTCGCCGAGCGGTTTGGACGGCAATTCGGGGACCCTGGCCGCGCCGTGGAAGACCATACAGCATGCGGTCAGTATGGCGGGCCCTGGCACGACTATCAACGTCCACGCAGGAATTTATGCGGAACAAGTTGTATTTTCCACGTCGGGCAATGCGAGCGGCGGATATATCACGCTGCAATCCTATGCCAATGAGGCGGCTATTATCGACGGCACCGGCATTGGAACCGCGGTTTCGCACAATGCGCTGGTGAACTTGAACGATGTGAGTTACGTCAAGGTAATTGGTTTCGAAATTCGCAACTTCACTTCCGACGCGGCCGATTTTGTCCCCGCCGGGATTTTCGTATCCGGCAGTGGGAGCAATATCGAGTTGCGCAATAATTACGTGCACGACATCACCACGACCGTCAACGACAGCTCGGGCAATGCGTTCGGCATCGCCATCTACGGCAACGAAGCGCCGGCGTCGATCAATGGCCTGATCATTGATGGCAATGAGGTCGCTCACTTGAAGACCGGCTCTTCCGAGTCGCTTACCTTGAATGGCAATGTGGAGAAATTCCAGGTAACAAACAACAAGGTTCACGACGACAATAACATCGGCATTGACATGATCGGTTTCGAAGGCACCTCGCCCGATCCGGCTTATGACCAGGCGCGCAATGGCCTGGTCAGCGGCAACCTCGTCTACAACATCACCTCGTATGGCAACCCCGCCTATGGAAACAACTATGGCGCGGACGGCCTTTACGTCGACGGCGGCACCAACATCGTGATCGAACGTAATATTGTTCACCACACGGACATCGGGGCCGAACTGGCGAGCGAACATTTCGGTCACGTCGCCAGCTTGATCACCTTGCGCAGCAATTTGATCTATTCGAATAACCTGATCGGCATTTCGCTCGGTGGTGCAAACGCCAGCAATGGTGGCGTACAGAATTGCGGTGTGTATAACAACACCTTGTATCAGAACGATACCTTGTTGTCCGGTAGCGGGGAGATCGGATTGCAAAACAACGTATCAAGCATCCAGTTCGCCAACAATCTGGTGTTCGGCAACAGTCAGGGATTGTTTCTAAGTACCCAAACGGAAGCAATGGCCACAGTCATCAACGGCGACCTGTACTATGCGCCCGTCGGCACGCAGCCATCATGGAACTGGAATGGTAGCAATTACAATACCTTTGCTGGCTATCAGGCGGGTAGCGGCAACGATCAGAATGGACGTTACGCCAACCCGTTGCTGATCGATCCATCCAAAGGCAATTTCATTCCAGCGGCAGGCTCGGTTGTGATCAATTCGGGCATTGCCATTACGGCGACACAGGCAGGGATGTTCGATCTGGCGGGGAATGCGCGCCTGCAAGGTGCGTCCATTGATGCGGGCGCCTATGAGCAGTAATCGTGAGCCCCGAGGCGATGGGAGAGCAGTATGACCGCGTGCCTTACGCAGCCTGCCGCGCCCAGGGAAGAGGAATTTGAAGTGCTGAAGCATGGACTCAATGCGCTCAACGAATCATTTGCCGGATATCTGCAAAGAGAAAGCATCGCGTCCTTCGTCAAAGACGAATCCGGCACCGTGCTTGGCGGCATTCTCGGCGAAATCAACGTCGACAAATGCACCTGCCCCCTTTCGTTTTGCCTACCCTAAGTTACGGCTTCGTCGCCAGAATCGTATTGGCACGTTTTTCGGCAGCATCGGCTTCGGCAGTGTGGCCGAGTGCCCGTTCCACCTTGGCCAGATTGGTCAGCGTGGAGGCGACGTTGGGATGATTCGGCCCCAGGGCCTTTTCATAGATTGCCAGGGCGCGCGTGATCAGCGGTTCGGCCTGGGCATAGTTGCCGTCGGTGCCATAAAGAATGGCGAGCTCGCTGAGCCTTGCGGCGACTTCGGGGTTGTCCGGGCCGAGATTTTTTTCGGTGATGGCGAGCGACCGTTTGACGTATATCTGGGCTTGCGGGAACTGGCGCTGGGCGCGGCTGATCTTGGACAGATTATTGAGGCAGTTCGCGACACTCTGGTCATTCGGGCCGGCCGCTTTTTCCATGATATCCAATGCACGCTTGGCGAAAGGTTCAGCGTTGGCGTACTGCTTTTGCGCAATATAGAGCGAGGCCAAAGCATTGAGGGTGTTGCCCGTTTCAGGCCGATCGGGACCAAAGGTCTTTTCTTCGATGGCAAGCGCGCGCTTGTATAGAGGTTCGGCGAGCGTGAACTGGTTTTCGGTACGGTAAAGATCCGCCAATTTGGCCAGCAACTTCGCGACTTCTGCATGTTCGGGCCCCAATGCCGTTTCCTGCGCGGTAAGGGCGCGCTGGTATAGGCGCTCGGCCTGGGGCAGTTGGTTATAGCTCGCGTAGATGCTGCCCATCTTGTCGAGGATGCCTGCGAAGTCGATGCGGCTTGTGCCTACGGCTTTGTCGTTGATGGCCAGGGCGCGCTTGAACAGTGCTTCGGCTTGGTCGGTTTGATCGTCACCGAGGAACAATGCACCGATCTTCACCAGGTCGGAGGCAATGCTCGGATGATTTTGTCCCAGCACCCTTTCCGTCGCTGCTGCCGCGCGACGGAAAAATTGCTGCGCTTCGCTCAGGCGGCCTTGGGCACACAAGGCGTCGCCAATATTGGACAGGCTGATACCAACCGTGGCGTCATTCTTGCGTTGCGCAATTTCCAGTTCATGCTGTGCTACAGGCAGCGCCTCTTCGAATTTGCCTGCCCGCACCAGATCCTTATACTGCTGGTTGACGCCCACCCATTCCGGGTCTGGGGCCTTCTGGGCGATCGCCAGTGACGATGCCATGCAAAGAATGCAGACAACTAAAAAATTCTTTCCAACTGACGTCATTGAGTGTCCCCTGGTGTGTGTGATTGAATTGGCATCATGTATTGCTGCTCTCTTGTGTAGGATCCTTCCCTAGCTTACTCAGGCGCACCGTTTATGTCCACAGCGCAATGCGCCGGCGTGTTCGGTATATTTTCGCCCCAAGCTGGCGTCGCCCAATTTTGGATTCGAAATGGTATGGTGCATTTCTCGCGAGTTTCTGTCTGGTTATCAGACCAGTTGAAATTGCCCTGAAAGGGCATACTGCTAAAGCTGCCTCGCAAGGCACGACGAAGTCACTTTGTTATAGAGGGTGACGGGCGCAATCGACCACGCCCGAAATTTGAATGTTCCGAGCAGATTGCGGCGGCCTAATACCAGTTGCTTGTGGGGGAGAGTGTCACTGAGTGTGGTAGGCATGCCGTTGTTGTCTGGCAGTTAATATTTGAAGCCTAAACGAGAATTGCAAGATGAATTTGAGTGTTGCTAGATTGCCCTAAGATTTGGTGACTTGCATGTTCTGTCGATGCAACTGCATGAACCTTGCGCACACATCCGTTTATTTGGCACAGTTCGGATGATTGATTTGGCGCTTTGAACCGTTCCATCCTTGCGCTTATGTGTTGCGGTAATCAGGAAAATCTTCCATCTCACTCATTTTTCGAAATTGTCGCGCATTGACTGTGCAACCGGAAGCAGGCCTTGCGTAGACAAATCCGCCAATGCGATGCGCGGTGAAGAATCAATGGCGGGGTAGTTGCGGAGGATGGAGCGGCGGTAGGCGGGGTCGTAGTGGTTGCGCATGATGCGCTCGAAGAGTTGCGGTATCTGTCGCTGGGTTGCCATGTCCTCCCATGCGGCAAGTTCTTCGCCGCCAACCTGTTGGCGCAGAAACGCCAAGCGCTCGACCAAACCCTTCGGGTCTTCTTCGAAGTGCCGATAGTCTTCCCGCCATAGCAGCACGCGCTGTTCCATGGTGGTATCGATTTCTATGGTCACTCCCAGACGCATGGTTTCGAGAAGGGAAACGGGCAATTGCACGTTGCCGATTTTCTTGCTTTCTGCTTCGACCCAGACCGGTTTTGCGGGGTCAAAGCGTGTCATTTCCAGTTGCAGAAGCGAATCGAAGTATTTCTGCGACGGCTGGCTTTTCCCGGGAACGGCACCGATAACGGAGCCGCGATGTACTGCGATAGCTTCCAGGTCAAGCACCTGCGCCCCGGCACTGCGCAAGGCATACAGCAGGCGCGTTTTGCCGCAACCGGTCGGTCCCGACAAGACGTTGTACCGAAAATTGCGTGGTAGCGTGGCAAGCCGTTCGTTGATCCAGCGCCGATAACCTTTCCAGCCGCCGGGCAATTTTTCGACCCGGTATCCGATGGTATCAAGGGCGTCGAACCAGAGGCGGCTCCGCTTGCCGCCTCGGAAACAATAAACCAGGATGCGGCTTTTTCGATCATAGCGCGTCATGTCCAGATCAAGATGGCGCGCGATGTTTTGCAGAGAGTACTGGACACCGATCCGGTAAGCGCCCATCTTGTCGGTGCGGTGCAGGGTGCCGACTTCGGCATACTCCTCGTTGTTCACCACGGGCATGTTGACGGCGCCCGGCACATGATCTTCCTCGTATTCGCGGGGGCAACGGGCATCGATGATGAGGTCGTAAGGGGTGAAGTCGTACAATTGCGGCACCTTTTTATTGCGTCCCTCGAGTATAACCCAATGTCTTCTAGAGGCCGCATTGCGTCGCGGGGCAAATGATTTACACTAACGGCCAAAGGTCTATGAGTCTTACGGGGAATGGCTTTCAGCGAGCTTGCGTTTTGACAGTGCAATTCACTCTGCTGTTCGGGAACATATTCTGGCAACGGGTAATATCAAATCCGCTTGCGCCTTGCCTCTCGATCCTGAGATAAGGAGTTTCAGATGTCTGGCGATATTTCTGGCGTGGTGCTATGTACAGGTTTTGTCCTCGCTCTCTGCGGCATTCTGTGGATATTTTTGAATAGTCAAGAGATCGACGATGGAATTAAATTGGATCAGAAGAGGCGCGAGCACGTTAAGGAAATCGCGGACAGGATCGAGCGCTTGGCCATACCCGCAAGCGTCATGGAGCGCGCGTTGGACATGCTGGCGGCGAAGGGTGTGCAACTCGATGCGAAGCAACAGGAATTCATGGTGCAGGGGTTCCGCGACTTTCTCGTTGCCGTAACCTACAACCGCTACATTGATCACGCC